>NZ_PNCV01000007.1:0-70288 GCF_005886925.1 Pseudoalteromonas sp. S3260 | reverse complement strand
ACTCGACACCGTAATGCTCTCGGCAAGCATCAATAAAATCCACTATTACTTCTGTTTGCGGTCGAGCTCCGCTTGGGCGAAAAAAGCGGCAGCTTGCCTCAGGATATCATTCGTTCGCTTGAGCTCTTTATTCTCGCGCTCTAAGACGGCAAGGCGTTCTTCAGTTGATTGCGTATTAGAAGAGGGTTTAGACGGTTGAGCTTGAGATTTCTTGACCCATGCTCTAAGTGTTTCTGGGGTACATCCCAGTTTATCTGAAATCGATACTAGCGCAGCCCAAAGAGAAGGGTATTCATGCTGTTGTGTGGTAACAAGCCTAATTGCACGTTCACGAAATTCTGATGTATAGCGATTTGATTTTTTCATAGTTCCAGTTTCTCAAGTTATTGAGTCTCTGGCAAACACGGGGCGATTCACTGACTTTTAAGTTACTTGAACCTGAGAATGGAAATGCACTCTGGGGATGAAGAAACTTAGTATTCAAGGAGTGTTTCATTATAGTGTCATGTGGCAGCGTAAAGCCTTCCCAAGCTTCTTTACATGTGAGTGCTCTTCCAATAACCCAACCATCTTCGTCCGACAGGTGTTGCCGTAAGTGAAGTATGCAGCGTCTTTCTCCCTCATCAAAGCCGCACTTTTCGGTATTAATCACATTCTGCGGCTGATGTTTTAAATCGCCAGAAAAAACAATGTGCGCCACATCTGTCGAAACGGCGTAATAGAAACGGATTAACTCCATAACAGGAACGAGTATTCCAAAGGGATCTTTATCATGTCCAATTTTTCCCGTTCGATAAGAGTCGTACGGGATGAGGTTTTTATCCTCAACTTTATGATTACCAGGGATGGATTGAGTGGTGTGTTCGGCGATATGAAGATTATGTAAAAGCTTCGTTTGACCACCCTTGGCTGCTTGGCATTGGCCATTTAGCCAGATCGAACCGATAGATATAAATGGAAGCTGTCCAACACCAATTTTTATAACTGTTTGGTCATCATAATTTGTGACATGAGTGGAAGCTAGATGCTTAGCGGTGGAGTCTATGCTTTCATTTTGAATGAGAGGGCTTATTACGATTTGTAAGAAAGGTTCGGAGGGCACGTTTGGGTTGCGCTCAATAGCGCCAAACCAATCGACCCTCCAATAACGATCGTCACAAGGAAATTCACTAATTTTAGGTATTCCTTGCGACATCTTTACTCTTCCTTACAGTACAAAATATCGTTGTAGTACAAAATAGCGTTGTTTAGTCGCGCTTAACGTTGTAACTCACACTTATTTTACTTCTTTACCCGCTGCTTGTTGATCGGCGTGATAGCTTGAGCGTACAAACGGGCCAGAAGCCGCGTGTGTAAAGCCAATTTCATCAGCATACTCTTTTAGTGCATCAAACTCAGCAGGCGGCACGTAGCGTTTTACTGGTAAGTGATGCTTAGAGGGTTGTAGGTATTGGCCTACGGTTAGCATATCAACGTTATGCTCACGTAAATCACGCAGTACTTCTTCAATTTCGCTAATTTCTTCACCTAAACCAACCATTAAGCCCGATTTAGTTTTAACCTCAGGGTGTGCTTCTTTAAAACGGCGTAATAATTCAAGTGACCACTTGTAATCAGCACCTGGACGCGCCAATTTGTACAAACGTGGTGCTGTTTCTAGGTTGTGGTTAAATACATCTGGCGGCGTTTCAATTAATATTTCCAACGCTCTGTCCATACGACCACGAAAATCAGGGACTAATATCTCAATGGTGATTTCTGGATTGTGCTTGCGAATTTCACGGATACAATCGGCAAAGTGCTGAGCGCCACCGTCACGTAAATCATCACGGTCTACCGAAGTGATCACTACGTAGCTTAGCTTCATGTCTTTAATGGTCAGTGCAAGCTTTTCAGGCTCTGCTGCATCGGGCTTTAATGGACGGCCATGTGCAACATCACAAAATGGGCAACGACGTGTACAAATAGCCCCTAAAATCATAAAGGTCGCCGTACCGTGGTTAAAACATTCTGATAAGTTAGGGCACGACGCTTCTTCACATACAGAGTGAAGGCCATGCTTACGCATTGCTTGTTTTATACCGTCAATCCGCTCAGTTGACTTAGGTAAGCGGATTTTAAGCCACTCTGGCTTACGGAGCATTTCGGTTTTTTCAGTTGGTAAAACTTTAACGGGGATCAACGCCATTTTTTCTGCGTCGCGTAGTTTTACACCTGGTTCCATTTTGACTGGTTTATTCATTCGTTTTCAAACCCTTCAGTATGCTTAACCTGTGTTGCATTAAGCTTTTTGATCATGTGTTTTACCAGCCCTTGACCTGCAGCTTCAAGGTTTTGAGGGCCATTTAATTCTTTAGTTTGCACCATATTCATGCCCGCATAACCACAAGGGTTAATGCGTAAAAATGGACTTAGGTCCATGTTAACATTTAATGCTAAACCATGAAATGAGCAGCCACGACGAACTCTTAGGCCTAAAGAGGCAATTTTGCTGTCGTTAACGTAAACACCGGGTGCATCGGCTTTTGCGTATGCATCAATACCGTACTCAGCAAGGGATTCAATAATACATTCCTCAAGCCATGTTACTAGCTCTCGTACGCCAATCTTTAAACGACGTAAGTTAAATAATACATACATCATTTGCTGACCTGGGCCGTGGTAAGTTACTTGTCCGCCACGGTCCACTTTAATCACTTCAATGTCACCTGGGGCGAGCAAGTGCTCATCTTTACCGGCTTGGCCTTGGGTAAATACACTTTCGTGCTCTACCAGCCAAATTTCATCTGGGGTATTTTCATCACGGGTGTCGGTAAAGTCTTGCATTTTTTGCCAAATCGGCATGTAACGCTGACGACCCAGTTGGCGTACGATTAGGGTGTTTTCGCTCACAACAAATCTCAACTATGGATTAAAGCATATGGCGTACGTCATCGATGTTGCTGATCACGTTGTAAATTTCTTCAATGTGTTTGCCGCTTGTTACAGTAGCTACTAGCGTTACAGACTCGTAATTACCTTTACTGCTTGGTTTTACTTTTGGCGCATAATCACCTGGAGCAATAGGTTGTAATTTAGCTAAAATTTGATCAGTTAAGTTTACATTAGCTAGACCCATAATTTTAAATGTAAATGGGCAAGGGTACTCTAAGTACTCATCAAATTTAGTGTCTTTAACAGGTTCAACCACGACGGGAACTCCTCAAACAAAAAGTGTTGGCTTTGCTAAAACGCGAAGCTTAAAACTGACAGGCTAATGGCAATCTTGAAATGATGCTATTGTTGACCCAAGCCAATGATAGTCATTCAATACGATTGGTATATATGGGGCGCATTCTAGCACTTTTCAAGCAAAAAAAAACGCCTCACAGTGGAGGCGTTCATATTACTTTACTCGCAATTACATAATCTGTAAGCGTAAGTAGTCATATATTTTACTAAAGAAGCTACCTTCTTGTATTTCTTCAAGTGTAACTAGCGGATATTGTGCAATATCTTCGCCTTCAAGCTGTAAAAATAAAGTACCTACTTTTGTGCCTTTAGCTAAAGGTGCCTCAAGGGTATCGTCTAGCTCAAAGTTTGCTTTAAGGTTTTTATGCTGACCACGAGGAATAGTAATAGGTGTATCTTCTAAAATTCCTAAAGAAACATTCTCTTTATTGCCCATCCAAACACGTTGCTCAGCAAAGCTGTCGCCGGCTTTATACGGGGTAATTGTTTCAAAAAAGCGAAAACCGTAGTTTAGTAGTTTTTTACTTTCTACTTTACGCGCGCGCTCACTTGAGGTGCCCATTACAACGGCAATTAAACGCATGTCGTTTTTTGTTGCAGAGGTGACTAAGCTGTAACCCGCCTCAGACGTGTGACCTGTTTTAATACCATCTACATCTAGGCTTTCATCCCATAACAACGAGTTGCGGTTATATTGCTTTATACCATTAAAAGTAAAAGACTTTTGTTTATATAGAGCGTATTCATCAGGCACATCTCTGATAAGTGCAGCCCCTAATGTTGCCATGTCGCGTGGCGTTGTATAATGCGCATCAGTATCAAGGCCATGACTATTAACAAAATGCGTATTAGTCATGCCTATTTTTTCGGCGTGAGCATTCATTAAATCTGCAAACGCGCTTTCGCTACCAGCAATATGCTCTGCCATAGCAACACATGCATCATTTCCTGATTGAATAATAATGCCATGGTTAAGATCATCGACACTAACTTGTTTACCGACTTCAATAAACATTTTTGATGATTCAGGGAAGTTTTTTGCCCACGCTTTTTCACTAACAGTAACCATATCGGTAGGCGCAATATTACCAGCATTAATTTCGGTACCAATTACATAACTGGTCATCATTTTAGTTAAGCTGGCCGGTGCGAGTTTGGTATCAGCCTCGCCTTGTGCAATGACTTTACCTGTGGTGAAGTCCACCAAAAAGTAACCTTTTGCATTAACTTGAGGAGGCGCTGGAATAATTTGGGCGGTGGCTGAAAATACGGCGGCAGAACAGACTAAGCCGCAAACACCAGTAAGAATTTTATGTTTAATAGATTTCATCATACTCATTAATGGTTAAAGTTAAAAATATGCGTATTCCCATTCTAAAGGGCTTACTGAGTGTAAAGCAAGAACGCGTTTTGAAATTGATTTTGTTTTAATGTTTCTAGTACTTGTTGCGCATGTTGGGCATCTTTTATTGGCCCTAAGTGCAATCTATAAATAGCGTCTTTTTCAACGATATTTGTCGGTAACTTATACTGTTCTCGCAGTGTACTTGCTAACGCTTCTATGTTGGCTAAGGTACTGCCCGCGGCAACTTGAACGTAGGTTTTTCGTGCATGGGTATCGGCTAGAGTAATGGCTTCTAGCTTAACCTCTGCTGTACCATACTTATGGTATCCAAGTTTGTATGCAGCGGCATAAGAAAGGTCAATAATTCTATTATCATGAAAGGGGCCACGGTCATTAACACGAACAATAATTGATTTGCCATTAGCCGTATTTGTTACCCGCACAAAACTAGGTAAAGGCAACGTTTTATGAGCTGCGGTCATTGCGAACATGTCGTAAATTTCGCCATTAGAGGTGTGATACCCATGAAATTTACGGCCATACCACGAGGCAATGCCCGTTTCTGAATAGCCGGTTTCATCGAGCATCGGGGTATAACGTTTGCCAAGCACTTCGTAGGGGCGCGTGGTACTCGCACTTTTAATAACTTGAGTAACAATGGCATCTTGCATTTCTAATTCGGTCGGTGCACGAAGCGGCGCCGCATCATGGCGCATGCTGTAACGACTATTTGAACTGCTGCATGCACTTAAAAAGAGGCTAACGAGAATAATAATTATAAGTTGTTTGTAAAGGCGCATTATTTTAAGAGCATCCTTTTATCTGTGGCAATCGACATAATAATGCCAAATGCAGCCATCAGGGTCACCATTGAGGTACCGCCATAACTAATTAATGGTAACGGTACACCTACAACAGGCAGCAAACCCGATACCATGCCAATATTTACAAAAATATAAACAAAAAAAGTGAGTGTGAGTGAGCCGGCTAATAGTTTACCAAACGCGTCTTGTGCGTTAACCGCAATAAACAGTCCACGGCCAATAATAAATAAATATAAACTAAGTAAAACACACACACCAAATAAGCCAAACTCTTCACTCAGTACTGAAAAAATAAAGTCAGTATGTCGCTCAGGTAAAAATTCTAGTTGCGATTGCGTGCCTTGCAGCCAGCCTTTACCTTCGATACCGCCTGAACCAATGGCAATTTTTGATTGAATAATATGATAGCCAGAACCCAGCGGATCGCTCTCAGGATCTAAAAAGGTCAGTACCCTTTGCTTTTGATAATCGTGCATACCGTAGTGCCAAAATGGCCATGCTGCCAAAGCAACAACCGAGCTTAAAAAGCCGATTAAACGCCAACTCAAGCCTGATAAAAACAACACAAATACACCGGAACTGGCAATCAAAATTGAGGTACCCAAATCAGGTTGCTCTTTAATTAGTAGGGTAGGCAGCATAACAATGGCAAAGCCAATGACTAAATGTAACGGACGCGGCGGCAAATGGTGGCGCCCAATATACCAAGCAACCATCATCGGAACCGCTAGTTTCATTAGCTCTGAGGGTTGAAAGCGAGTAATGCCTAAATCTAACCAGCGTTGAGCTCCCTTAGAACTTACACCAAATAGCAGTACCCCAACCAGCATGAGTAATCCTAGGCAATACATGGGAATAACTAAGCGTTTTAAAGTCGCTGGTGGAATTTGAGCAAGTACAAACATACCTATAATGGCGCCAGCCATTCGCGTAATATGGCGAACCATCATGGCAGAGTCTTGCCCTGAGGCGCTGTATACAATGGTGATACTACCGGCCATCATCAGCAATAACGCAATAAAAAGTGGCAAATCAATATGCAGTCGCAGCCAAATAGAGCGCTTATCATGTAAAGCCGTCATGGTGCTTTGTCCCCTGAAGGTTTGATTGGGTTAGCTGCAAAATAGTAATCCATTAATTGGCGCGCAATGGGCGCACCTACTGAGCTCCCCCCACCGGTATTTTCTACCACAATAGAGACAACAATTTGTGGGTTATTAAACGGGGCAAAACCTATATAAATGGCGTTGTCGCGTTGGCGCTCTTTGAGTGCATCGGCGTCGTAACGCTCGCCCTGAGCAATACTCACCACTTGGGCAGTACCGGTTTTACCTGCTGGATCGTAGGTAGCCCCTTTAAATGCACGATGGGCAGTTCCGGTAGTTTTTTTAACGGTGTTATGCATGGCATCAATCGCGGTGCGCCAGTTATCTTCGTTATTGAGTACAACCGGCGGTTTTTCTTCATTATTGAGCTGAGTAATTTGATCTTCTTTTTTAGCAACTTGCACTAAATGAGGAGGGTGATTTATCCCTCTGTTAACTAAAATATTAGTGGCATTCGCTATTTGAATGGGGGTGGCAGTCCAATAACCTTGGCCAATTCCTACAGAAATAGTATCTCCAGGCCACCAAGACTCTTTAAAACGGGCTTCTTTCCACTCTTTTGAAGGTAAAATAGCGGTTGTTTCTTCATGAATATCAATACCGGATAACTCACCAAAGCCAAAGCGAGCCATAAAGTTACTTATTTTTGTGATCCCCATTCGATAGGCTGCGTCATAAAAGTAGGTATCGCATGACTCTTCTATTGCTTTATAAACATCAACATGGCCATGGCCCCAACGTCGCCAATCACGCCATCTATGCTCTACGTTGGGAATTTGAAAAAAGCCCGGATCCCACATGCTGGTGGTTTCTTGCACTATATTTTCTTCTAATGCCAAAATAGCCATGTGTGGTTTAACAGTAGATGCAGGTGCGTAGCGACCTTGAGTCGTGCGATTGATCAGTGGACGATCAGGGTTGAGTAAGGCTTTGTAGTCTTTACTGCTAATACCGTGCACAAATAAATTGGGGTCATAACTTGGGTTTGAATAAAGCGCTAAAACGCCGCCATCTTTTGCATCCATTACCACAATAGCGCCGCGCATATCTTTAAGTGCATGTTGGGCTATTTGTTGTAAACCAATGTCGAGAGTAAGTACTAAGTCGTCACCCGGCTGCGGTGGATCCATGTTTAAGGTGCGAATAATACGGCCACGGTTGTTTACTTCAACTCGCTGTGAGCCAACTTGGCCATGTAATAACGGCTCGTAGTATTTTTCGATACCCAGTTTACCAATATCATGCGTGGCTCGGTAGTTTGTGGCTTCATCTTGTTGTTCAAGCTTATTTAATTCTTTTCTATTGAGCTTTGCAACATAGCCTAATGCATGGGTTAAAGTATCGCCAAAGGGATAATATCTTGCTAGGCGCGCTTCAATGCTAAACCCTGGAAATTTATGCTGGTTTACTGAAAACATCGCTACTTCGTTTTCATTTAAACGGGCTTTGAGGACTTGGCTTTTAAAACGTCGAGTATGTTTTATATCATCAAGAAAATCAGCTTGTTGTTGCTCGGTTATTTCAATGATTTTGCTGATAGACTTCAAAGAGGCGGTTAAATCATCAACTTCTTCGGGGATCACCTCAAGGTTATAAACGGGCTTATTTTCGGCCAGTAAAACACCGTTGCGGTCGTAAATTAAACCGCGATTGGGGGCTATAGGTATAACTTTTATACGGTTATCATTAGAACGAGTTTGATAATCTTGATGATCATCTACCTGGATTTTATACAAGTTAGACAGCAATATTGCTACAAGGACTAATATAAAAATAAAACCCACGAATGCACGCCGAGCAAATAAATTAGCTTCTGCTGAGTGGTCGCGAATAGTGGGTCTTCGTTTTAGCATAGCAAGAAACTACTCGCGATGATAAGGATGGTTGTTATTTAAGCTCCAGCCTCTGTAGAGGCTTTCAGCAACAATAATGCGTACTAAAGGGTGTGGGAGCGTTAAATTTGATAACGACCATTTTTGCTCAGAGGCAGCAATACACTCTGGGGCTAAGCCTTCAGGTCCGCCAATTAATAAACTGACATCGCGACCATCTAGTTGCCACTTTTCCATGTTTTTCGCTAGTTGATGAGTATCCAGTGCTTTACCGGTTACTTCTAGTGTGACAATACGATTGCCTTTAGGTATGGCGGCTAAGGTTTTTTCACCTTCAATGTGCAAAATACGCTTTATATCGGCATTTTTTCCACGTTTACCAGCAGGGATCTCAATGAGTTCCAATGCCATATCTTTGGGAAAGCGGCGTTGATACTCTGCAAAACCTGTCTCTACCCATGCTGGCATTTTTGTACCAACAGCAATCATTTGTATTTTCACGACGTTACTTCCAAGCGTTGTCTAAAATAGGGAGCAATTAGCCCCAAAGCTTTTCTAGATCGTAATAGCTACGTGCTTGATCTTGCATAACGTGAACAATCACATCACCTAAATCAACGAGTGCCCATTCACCATCGCTTTGGCCTTCATACCCTAATGGCTCTTCACCAGCGTGGCGAGCTTCTTTTGCTAAGTTATCAGCAATTGACAATACATGACGTCTTGATGTGCCTGAACATACAATCATGTAATCGGTTACGTCTGAAGTGCCAGTTACGTCAAGTTGAATCACATCACGTGCTTTCATATCGTCAATTTTGTCTAGTGCAAAAGCGAGTAGTTGTTTCGAATCCAAGGTTTTGTCTCAATTTAAAATTTAATAGCGGTTATTTTAACACGCTGAGGGGTTTATACCAATCACTCTTGATAAAGCTGGTGCTGCTTAATATAGTGACTCACGGCGTCGGGTAATAGTTCACTCTTTTTAATACTTTTTTTAAGCGTTTGACGGATAGTGCTGGATGCAGCATCCAGTTGCTTACCTTCTAAAAAGTAAAGGTGTCCGCCATTTTTTTCGTTCAGTAGTGAAATATCGTTGCTCATAGCCTGCTGTTTGTAGTTTTTAAGTTCACCTTGTACATCACAGTTTTGACCTGGGCGTTGATACACCACTATATGGCATAGACTCGTTATTGTTTGCCACTGATACCATTTATCAAGGTTGTTGAATGAGTCCATACCAATTAAAAATAGAATCGGGGTATCGGGATTTTCTGCTCTTAGTTCTTGCAAGCTTAATAAAGAATACGACGGGCCGCTACGTTTTAGCTCCCGTAAATCAAGCTTAAACTGCGAATATGGTTTAATTGCGGTTTTAAGCATTGCAATACGATGTTCGGTGCTGATCCCCGGTGCCGCTTTGTGTGCGGGTATTGCACAGGGCATAAAATAGAGTGAGTGTAATTTAAAGGTCGCAACGCATTGCTGCGCCATATTAAGGTGCCCAAAATGAACAGGGTCAAAAGTGCCACCAAAAATTGCAATCATGGTATTTTTCCTTTACTGACGGTTAGTATGACACGGCAGTGGAATATCGAGTGGTTGGCAAAATTTAATACAAATATGTGCTAATGCTTGATAGGGGGCAATTAATACACCTTGTTTGTAGCTTGCATCAAATAATGCCAGTTCACTGCTAATACTTTCAAGGGTGTGAATATTTAGTCTGTTTATCGCTGTTTGTACCGGCGCTTGCTGATTTTTCCAAATCGCTTTTTGTTTAAACAGGGTCGCTAATGACTCACCTTGCAATAACCCTTGTTGTACACTGATTAAGGTATTTAAATCTTTATTGATGGCCCATAAAATACTCACTACTTCAGTGTTATCACTGGCAAGCTTATTTAATACTTTTATTGCTTGTGTAGTATGGCCGTTTAACAGGGCATCACTTAAATCAAAAATATCGAATTTAGATTGGTTTAGTAGCCCTTGCATTACCAGTTGTTGGGTAATGAGAGCGTCACCATGTATTAGTGACAGCTTTTCAAGCTCTTGGAAACAAGCCAGTAAATTGCCTTCAGTGGCATTAATTAAACTGAGCTTAGCCTCGTTTTGTAAATTAAGTGACAAGCGTTGGCATTGTTCATCAAGCCAACGTTTTAAGTGATTACCACTAAGCGGATAGCAGGGTACAAATAACCCTTGCTTATCGAGTGCTTTAAACCACGCACCGCGTTGCACATCTTGGCTTGCTTTGGCGCCTTTAACAATTAAAATGGTGTCAGGATTTTCAAGTTCAACAACCTTTTTAAAGGTGTTAGCACCGGGTGTACCAGGTTTTTGCTGGTTTAAGTCAAGCTCAATAATTGTACGCGCACTAAATAACGACATACTTTGGTATTGCGCTATGATTTCCTGCCAATCAAAGCCTTGGGCTAAAGTGAATTTAATTACTTCATCAAAACCTTGCGCTTTTGCGCTATCGCGTATGAGCTGTACACATTGCGCTTCTTGAAAAGGCTCTTCACCAAAAACCAAATAAAAAGGTTTTAACCCCTTTTTTAATTCGCTAGGCAGCTGATTTGCATAACAACGCATTATAGTTGCGACAACTCTCTAACAATTCGACGACTCGCTTGCTGGCGAATTTCGCTGATCAGCAGTTCAAGCTCTTTTGCTTTAGCTAGTGCGTTGTCAGGATCATCTTGGTAATTACGGTAAAGCTCAAAACGTTTTTCAATGGCTTCTTGTTTTGGGCGTTTTACAACATAACTCACACTGTATGCCAGTTCGTACTCAGCTACTTGTCCGTTTTGGAACAACGATAAGGTTTGACGCTCTAGTTGTTCTTTAAATAAATAAAGCTGCGCTGATTGTTTACTTGCAGGCACTAAAGTGACATCGCTCATAGCCAATTCGCTTTGCAAATAGCTAAATAAAGCAGATTTTTGATCATCCCCCACAAGCGTTAGCTGTTTTAAATCATCGGGTAGGCTTGATGCTTTTTTAAGATGAAAGCCACAGCTCGATAACAAAAAACAGACTAGCACTAAGGCTAGTCCGTTTTTAATGGCGTTTAAAGCAGCCATATTAGTTAGCTACCACGTTAAGTAATTTACCTGGTACATAAATGACTTTGCGTATCGTTACACCATCAGTAAATTTAGTCACGTTAGACTCGGCAAATGCCAAAGCTTCTACTTGCTCTTGCGTAGCATCTGCAGCCACTGTTAGTTTTGCACGCAGCTTACCGTTTACTTGTACGATGATTAGTTTTTCATCTTCAACTAGGGCAGATTCGTCAACTTTTGGCCATGCTGCATCTAAAATATCACCTTCTTTACCTAGGTCTTGCCATAATTGATGCGATAAATGCGGTGTAATAGGTGCCAGCATAATTATTAATGCTTCCAGTGCCTCATTAGCAATGGCAACATCTTGTGTGTCACTTAATGGCGCTTTTAATAGCTTGTTTGAAAGCTCCATAATTGCGGCAATAGCGGTGTTAAAGGTTTGACGACGTTCTACATCATCGCTCACTTTTGCGATTGCTTTGTGTAGCTCACGACGTAGTACTTTTTGTGGGTTAGTAAGCGCCGATTTATCAAGTGCTTGGTAACCTACTGTTTTAACGTCTACTGCGTATTTCCAGACACGTTTTAAGAAACGATGTGCGCCTTCAACCCCTGAGTCTGACCATTCAAGTGTTTGCTCTGGTGGTGCTGTAAACATCATAAATAAACGCACTGTATCTGCACCGTATTGGGCAATAACTTCTTGTGGGTCTATACCGTTGTTTTTCGACTTAGACATTTTACTCATGCCAGATGAGAATACAGGTTCACCATCTTCTTTGTGCCATGCCTTGGTTACACGGCCTTTATCGTCGGTTTCGGTATTTACATCACTTGGCGAAATCCATACATCGCCGCCTTTTTCATCTTTACGATAAAATGTTTCGGCAAGTACCATACCTTGACAAAGTAAGCGGTCGAATGGCTCGTCTGAATTCACTAAACCAAAGTCACGTAGTAATTTGTGGAAAAAGCGCGAATATAATAAGTGCAATATAGCGTGCTCAATACCACCAATGTATTGGTTTACTGGTAACCAGTAGTTAGCGGCTGCAGGGTCTAACATGCCTTCGTCATGGCGTGGGCTACAGTAGCGAGCGTAATACCACGATGATTCCATAAAGGTGTCAAAAGTATCAGTTTCATGAGTGGCAGGTACACCGTTTACAGTTGTTTTAGCCCAATTCGGATCGGCTTTAATTGGCGATGTAACACCATTCATTACCACATCTTCTGGTAAACGCACAGGGAGCATATCTTCAGTAGCAGCAAGCTCGTTACCGTTTTCATCGCTCAGCATTGGGATTGGAGAGCCCCAGTAACGTTGGCGACTTACGCCCCAATCGCGAAGACGGAAGTTTACTTTACGCTCACCTACACCTAGTGCTTCTAGTTTGTCGGCAACAGCGTTAAAGGCGTTTTCAAAATCAAGGCCATCAAATTCACCTGAGTTTACTAATACCCCTTTTTCGGTGAATGCTTCTTGGGCTAGGTTTACTTCAAGCTCAGAGCCTTCAGCTGGCGCAATAACTTGTTTAATATCTAGGCCGTAAGCTGTTGCAAATTCAAAGTCACGTTGGTCGTGCGCAGGTACTGCCATTACCGCACCTGAGCCGTAATGCATTAATACAAAGTTAGCAACCCAAATTGGTAGTTGCTCGCCCGTTAATGGGTGAGTGGCATAAAAGCCTGTTGCAATACCTTTTTTCTCCATGGTTGCCATGTCTGCTTCAGCAACTTTGGTGTTTTTGCATTCTTCAACAAACATTGCAATCGCGTCGCTATTTTTAGCCGCTTCTTGTGCAATAGGGTGGCCACCGGCAACAGCTAGGTATGTTACGCCCATAAATGTATCTGGGCGTGTTGTGTATACGCTAAATTTTTCGTTGTTATCGGTACGCGTAAATTCTATGTCTAAGCCTTCAGAACGACCAATCCAGTTGCGCTGCATGGTTTTAACTTGTTCAGGCCAGTCTTCTAATTTGTCTAAATCGTCTAATAGCTCTTGTGCGTAGTCGGTAATTTTAATAAACCACTGTGGAATTTCTTTTTGTTCCACTACCGCACCTGAGCGCCAACCGCGGCCGTCAATTACTTGCTCGTTAGCTAGTACAGTTTGATCGACCGGATCCCAGTTAACTGTTGACATTTTTTTGTACACTAGGCCTTTTTCGTAAAGCTTAGTGAAAAACCATTGTTCCCATTTGTAATATTCTGGGTGGCAAGTCGCAATCTCGCGATCCCAATCGTAACCAAAACCTAATTGCTTAAGTTGGTTACGCATGTAGTCAATATTTTCGTAAGTCCACTTTGCAGGGGCTGTTTTATTTTTAATAGCCGCGTTTTCTGCAGGTAAACCAAACGCATCCCAACCCATAGGCTGCATTACGTTTTTGCCTTGCAAGCGCTGAAAGCGAGAAACCACATCACCAATGGTGTAGTTACGTACATGACCCATATGCAGTCGACCACTTGGGTAAGGAAACATTGAGAGGCAATAGTATTTTTCTTTGCTCTCATCTTCTGTGGCTTTAAATACTTGGTTTTCTTCCCAGTAGCGTTGGACTTTTGACTCTATGTCTTGTGGGTTATATTGCTCTTGCATTTACGTTTCCAAACTTCTTGCATACTAATAAAAAATTGTCGATAGGATACCCCAAATAAAGCGCTATTCACAGCGTCAAAGCGGCGCTTTTTGTAAATTTGCGAGTAAATTAGTTTTCAGTACAGGTTAACCTATACTTATCTATGGTATAGAGTAAATCAGTAGACGTTTTCAAGGAGTATAAAATGGCAGATTACAGAACATGGCTTAGTGGATTAACCGATTGGTTAAAAGATGTGAAAGAGCATGAAGTTAAAGCCGCAGTAAAGCGATTTATTGAATCTGAGCAGGCACTTAAAGATTTAGGTGAAGAAAAATACCAGCTTTATCGTAATTACTTAATGCGTGACATTTCTCACCTACAAGAAAATAATAGCTACTATAATTCGCTTGCATGGCAGGAGCTTAAAGAGTCATTGTGGTTTGAGCTTTCTCATATTGAAGACAAAACACAGCTTGAATGGCAGTCATTAAGTGAAGATTTTAAGCATAATGGTGTTTATCACGCAGGTGAATGGATAGCCATGGGCACATTAGTATGTAAGAATTGCAACCATAGTTACGATGTTTACCATGCAACGCAAATTATTCCTTGCACGCAGTGTGATGGCATCTATTTTAGCCGCCAGGCTTTACAACCCTAAATATAAGTATTGAGTGGCTGTAGGCCACTCAATATGCCCAAATCTAGCAATTAAGCTGGTAAAAAAAGAAGTTAGAATGACGAAAAAACTGCTGCCACTACCCGTATCAAATCTTGCACCGAGTATTTCTTCGAGCCATGTAAACACTTGCATGAGCAATCCATACCCTGAGCAACTTACCTTTATAGGCCAACAACGTGCGCAAAGTGCATTGGACTTCTCTTTAGGAATGGACCTACCCGGTTATAATGTTTACGTAATGGGAGAGGCGGCACACGGGCGTTTTACCTTAGTAAAAGACAAATTAAAACAACACGCTAAAGAGCGCACAACACCGCATGAATGGCTGTATGTTAATAACTACGACGATCACCGTGAGCCTATTGCGTTATTTATGCATGCAGGGCAAAGCAAACAATTAGCCGATGACATTGACTCATTTATTGATGAAGTACTCGACACCTTTCCTGCTGCATTTGATAACCCAGCTTATCAGCGCAAGAAAAAATCGATAGACCGTGAGTTTAACGATGCTTACGACGGCGCCATTACCGCAGTAGAAATAGCCGCGCTTGAGCAAAGTGTGGCACTAATTGAAGAAAAAGGCGTAGTCGGCTTTGCACCGCTGATTGATGGCAAGCAACTTACCGATAATGAATTTTCTGATTTGGAAGATGATTTACGCGAAATGTTTTTTGAGCGTATAGAAAAATTAGAAGATGCCCTCATTGAAGCGCTTATTGAGTTACCGCGCTGGAAACGTGAATCTAAAGAAAAGCTTCGCAATCTTAAAAAGTCTACCGCTGAGCAAGCCACTAAACCGCTATTAAAAGATTTAGAACATAAATACGCCAGCCATATTGGTGTGCTGCGTTATTTAAAAGATATACGTGTAGAAATTATTGATGCCGTGCTTGAATGGCTTGATGATGAAGGTGAAAGCGAAGAAAACAAAGAAGACTTTGACCGTAAAGGTATGCTTACCGACTTTTTTGCACCTAATATTTTAGTTGAATACAAAGAAGGCGATGCAGCACCGGTTGTTTACGAGCCAAACCCAACTTTTGGTAATATTTTTGGCAAAATTGAATACGCCACATCGCAAGGGTCGTTAATTACCAGCTATCGCTCAATTCAGCCAGGTGCATTGCACCGCGCCAATGGCGGCTATTTAATTATGGATGCTGAAAAAGTAATGGCTCAACCCCAAGTATGGGATGGGCTAAAGCTGTCGCTAAAAACCCATCAAATTAAAAATGACTTACCTTATCAAGACAGTGTAGTTGGTAGTAGCTTTACGCTTCGACCGCAGTTAATACCGCTTGATGTGAAAATTATTTTACTCGGCTCACGTGAACTTTATTACACCATCGGTGAATACGACGAGGAATTTGCTGAGTTATTTAGAGTACTTGCCGATTTTGATTATTACTTACCAAGTAGCGATAAGCTGCAGTATCAGTTTATTACTAAAGTCAGTGATTACTGCGAGCAAACATTAAAGTGCACGTTAAACGAAGCCGCAATGGTGCGATTACTTAAATTTAGTTATCGCCAAGCAGAGCACCATAATAAGTTATCAGCACGTTTTGCTGATGTGTTAGAGCTTGTGGCTGAGGCCAGTTTTTACGCTAAGCAAGACAAGCTAACGGTGATTGATGCACGCCATATTGACGAAGCCATACAAGGCAAGCAGTACCGTACGGGGCAAATTAGCGAAAACATGCTCAGCGATATAAAGGAAGGGCATACTTTAATAGCTACTGAAGGCCAAGCCGTAGGTAAAGTAAATGGTTTGACTGTACTGCACATTGGTGACACCTCATTTGGCACACCTGCACGTATTACTGCTACCGTTTATGCGGGCGCTGACGGCGTAATTGATGTGGAACGCGAAGCTGAGCTGGGTAAAGCAATTCACTCAAAAGGGGTAATGTTGCTTACTGGGTATTTAGGTAATAAATACGCGCAACACTTTAGCTTAACACTCAGTGCGAATATCGCTATTGAACAAAGTTATGGCTACATAGATGGTGATAGCGCCTCTCTTGCTGAACTTTGTGCGCTAATTTCGGCCATTACGAGCTTACCTATCAGTCAGTCTATTGCACTAACTGGTTCAATTAACCAACATGGTGATGTGCAGGCCATTGGTGGTGTAAACGAAAAAATAGAAGGCTTCTTTAAGCTATGTAAAATGCGCGGCTTAACGGGTGAGCAAGGGGTTATTATTCCTAAATCGAACCAAGTTAATTTGGTGCTTGATGACGAAATACTCAATGCCGTTGAGTTAGGTAAGTTTAATATTTATGCTGTGGAAACCGTTGACCAAGCATTAAACTTATTAATGGATATTGAAGCGGGTGATATGGTTGATGAACACTACCCAGAAGATTCGGTTAATGGCATCGCATTAGCGCGATTAAAAGACATTGCCGATATTGTTAATGGCGATAACAGCGACGAAAAAGACCACGACTCAGAAGATGAAAAAGGGGAGTTATGATCAATATAATTTTACTGATTGTTATCGCTATTTTTTGCGTTTTAATTTTTAAAAACAGTAAAAAAGCCAAGCAGCAAGCAATCGCAAACGCACAGATTGAAAGTGATTATTTAATTGCCAATGTAAAAACTGAAGGCGTACATGAAACGGCTTCTGGCTTGCAATATAAAATAATCCATAAAGGACAGAGCGAAAATACACCTAGCCCAACGAGTATGGTTAAAGTGCATTATCATGGCACTTTAATCGACGGCACCGTATTTGACAGCTCAGTGGAGCGCAAAACTCCGATTAGCTTTGGCTTGCACCAAGTTATAAAAGGTTGGACAGAAGGCCTACAACTGATGAGCCCGGGGGATAAATTTCAGTTTTATATACCGCATCAGCTCGCCTATGGTGAAAAGCGGGTAGGGAGTATACCTCCTGCGTCATTGCTTATTTTTGAGGTGGAATTACTGGCTATTGAGTCGTAATTTTAAGGTAAAAAATACTTTAAGCCCTGCTTTAATCAAGTAGGGCTTTTTTATTTGCTCTTATCAGTCAATCCTACTCAAGAATTTAAAATATCAGTCGATACCTAAAATAGTGACAAATTCATTTTAGGGATAAAATAATGAAGATTTCAACCGCCTCAATTCAATATCAAGCATCTAATTATAACAATCAGCCTTTAATAGAATCAGAACAGCAACACATTGATGATAAATCAGAGGAAGAGCCTGACTATGTTTTATCAGAGTTTTTAGATGCTAAGGTTCAAAAATACAGCGAAGATAACGCAACATTTGCTGAGCAATATCAAAATTTAGAAAAGGCATATACCCAAGCCACCTCAAGATGCGAGTTTCAGTTGGAATTAAAAGTGATTTAGGCAAGGCATTGATTGCAAATAATGGTTATTCCCTTGTTAAAATCAATAACGCAGTATAAATAGCTTTTAAACCAACCCGTAGGGCGTTTCACAGAAACTTACTCCCTTCGTTGTTCCTTTTTAAAAGGGACGACCATTATTGCAAAGGGAACGCCTTGATATTAAGTCCCTGTGAAGCGCTGAATTCTGTATATTGAGGCAACTTGGGTATAAATATTCACCCAGCAAGTGGTTGCATTGCAAGAACAAGTAAATAAGCTTAAGCAGAGTACGGTACAACGCAGTTTAACCATTGATAATAGCCAATATGGGCCAGCTGAAGACGATAGTCGCTTAACTATGGATGCTGAGCATATGGGAGCTAAAAAGTATAAAACCGAGCAACAACAAGAAGAGATAAATAGATTGGAGCTGCAACTTAGTGAGGTAAAGTCTCAGCAGGCAGCAATAAAACAACAAATTATTGAGCTAGTAATCAACGAAATGAAAAGGCGAGGCGACGGCTTTACTATTTAACCAAAGTCTAACTGTATTAGTTCAGGTTATTTAACCTTGTAATGTACGCAGAAAAGTTAGTTTTTAAACTCAATTTTTTCAACCTCAAGCCTAAATTCTCCCGCCTGTTTACCTGCAATCATAAACCCAAGCTGCCTTACATCTTTAAAGTTAATTGTAGGTTGTTGTTCAAGTAAGCGGCCGCGATAAGTAAGCTGAAAATCCTCAGGTAAAAACTCAATATTAAGCCACTCGCTCTTTGTGGTACTAAACGAGCGGGTATAAGCCGCACCATCCATGTATTCATTAGTTCTTAAACGTAATTGATAGGTTTGACCATCGCCCTTAACACGTAGCATAATTTTAGTGATGTCTTGGCTTTGTAAATCCAATAGCGTTCGAATAGAAGCAAACCCTCCATTGTTTGCAAGCGATACATTGCCTGTAAACACTAAATTGTCGTTTTCATACAAAACCTGACTATTAGAAATGCCACCCATCACCGAATCATTAACCACATACCAGCGAGCATTGGCGTTTGCCTCGGTTGTGGCAAACAGTAAGTTAAACACAAAAAGTGATGAGAGTTGTTTGGTGGTCATGAGCTCTTCCTCGTAGCTTTTATATTTAATACGATACGATAGATTAATTGTTCACTCTTTTAAGAATTAATCTATTACTAGCGGCTATTTTAAATGTGAACTCTCGTTATCCATTTTATTCGCTTGAGCAAAAATTAAAAAGCGCGTAATTTAACCGCGTTACCTATTTTAATAACAAGTATAATAATGAAAGCACAAGAATTAGAACAATTAGCGTTATCTAAAGCCGAAACTCGAGAAGTGATCACGCCATATGCCTTTGAGGTTGATAATGCTTTACTTGGCTTGCCTTTGGCTTCGCCGACTCGGCGCGCATTAGCTATGATTATTGATGTTGCATTAATATTCATAGCTGCAAAGCTCAGTGCGACTATTATTGCATTCGTTGCTGCGATGGCTTTTTACAAAGGAACGGCGCAGCAATACCTTCCTAAAATGTCGAGTGTGTGGCGAAGAATATTAAAAATAGTAGCAGCAAGTATTTTATTTGTAAGCGCTCTTGCTGTGCTTTCAATTGGCATAGATTACTTAGAAGGCGATGACCCTGTTCAAGGCTTAACTGTTAAAGGCTTAAAAATACAGGATGACATTCAGCTTACCTCCACAGAAAAAAAGCAGGTAAATGCCTACTTAGTGCAAACAGCCGACGAAAGCTGTGAGCAACTTTGCCAACAAAATGCGCTTGATAATTTGATAGGGCAAGTACCCAAATTAGCCGAAATGGACGACTTACAAAACCCACAACTTGCAAAAGCATTTTTACAATTATTAGTGTTTGGTGAAAATAATGAATTAAAGCTTGCGCAGTTAATAGAAGATAAACCCGCACAAACAACCACGCACAGTATTTTGCAGTGGGGTAAAGGTATTATTCAAGATTTAGGTTTGGGTTTTGGCTGGGCGGCTGTGTACTTCACACTGTTTTCTTTATTATGGCGTGGTCAAACCCCTGGTAAAAAGCTCTGTAACACCCGAGTGGTTGCATTAAGTGGTGAACCGCTGGGTTTACTTGATTGTTTTGGCCGCTACGGTGGTTACGGCGCAGGTTTTGCCACCGGCTTGTTAGGCTTTTTACAAGTGTACTGGGACCCAAACAGGCAAGCCATTCAAGATAAAATATCAGCAACGGTGGTAATACAAGGCGATTTAAATCAGATAGTGAATACGCATACAGTTAAAGAGGCAGTGAAGGATTAAGTTTAATTGAGAAGAACAGTTCTAAGAAGGTAGATGTATGATTTATAAAGGTGATTTACTTATATTTTTCTTAACTTTATTTAGACAAGCAAAAAGTTGTATTGTTAAATAATGTATGTGAATCTGTACTAATATTAGTCAATATTTTCAAGTGAGTATCGAAGGAAATGAGTTCATATAAATTTAGGAAAAATGCTGAAATAGGTAAGCTAGAGGCTGAAACCGATTCTTTTTTAGAGTCTTGTTTTTATGAGTCAGATGTATTTAAAGGTATTCTTGATTTTGATAGTAGTGAGAATAACCCTGATTTTACTCGAAGAATTATTGTTGGAAGAACTGGTAGTGGGAAAACTGCTTTATTAAAACAGATTATTAATAGCGAGAATGTCAAAGTTCACGATACGATTGAAGCTGAAAATACAGTTTTTGAACACATAAAAAATAATATATTCATATCTGATCTAATTGATAAGGAAATTGATCTAAGGGTTTTTTATAAATCATTATGGCTACATGTTCTTTTAGTAAAGGTTATTAACCTCCTTCACCGTTCCTCGTATGATAGCTTTTTTGAGTCGATTAAAAGACTAATCAGCTCTAGTAAAAAAAGGTATAACCCAGAGGTTGCGAATGAGTATGTTGAAGCTTATAAAGATAATTTTTTTAATGATAATGTGATCACTGAAATAACGAATAAAATGCAAGAATCTTTATCCGGTGGAGCAAATGGCGGGATTTTTAAATTTGAAGGTAAGCAGCTCGAAGAAAACTTACAAAAAATACAGTCAGTGACATCAAGTTATGTTAGTAAGGAGCTTCTTAGAAAACAAAAAGAGCTTATCAAAGTAATTCAGGAAGAGTTTTCTAATGAAAAACAAATAAGAATAATCATTAGTATAGATGACCTTGATAAATCATGGTTGAGTTCGAGTGCCATACGATATGATTTTATAAATGCTTTATTAGAAGCGTTCAAAGAACTATTAGATATAAAATCGGTGAAAATCTTAATTTCCATTCGAACAGACATTATTATGGGAATATATAAAAATAGCCTGAGGCAAGATGAAAAAGATCAGTCTTTGATTTACGCGATATCTTGGAACCGGGAAGAGATTAGAGGAATCTTAGACTCACGTATAAACCACCTTGTTAGAAATCAGTATCAAGGAACTAAGGTCGTTACCTTAGCAGATGTATTTAATTTCAAAGTAAATGATCTAGATGCAGATTTATATATTTTAGAGAGAACAATGCTTCGCCCTCGGGATGCGATTAGCTTCGTTAATTTATGTCTAGGTGCTTGCGATGGTAAGGTTGAATTAAATGAAGATATTATCCTTGAAGCTGAAGAGAAATTTTATTCTGGACGAAAGAAAGCGTTAGTTAAAGAATGGGCAAGTATTTATTTTCATATTGAAAGTTATTTAGATAGCTTATCTTTTATACCAACTAATGAATTTAAAGTTTCTGATATATCTCAAGCTATTATTGATCAAGTGTCAAATTATCTACTTGATATACCGGTAGCAAAAGATGATGAAGAGCACGATCGGCGCGCAATGGATGTAAATGAGCTAATAAAGGTTTGGTTTGCAGTAGGTGTTATAGGTATTAAAAAATCTAGTACTTTATTTATTTATTCATCTTTTGAAAAGCCAGAACTAGATATCACTGATTTAAATAAGAGGTTTGTGATACATCCTCTATTTTTCAGGAATACTTAATAGCTGTTTTTTATTAATTGTAGGTTAAAGATATATTAGTATCGCTTTAACCTACCAGCAAACCCAGCAACTCCCAATAACAACACAAATCCCCATACAAACATGTTTCCGTATTGGCTGTATACGCTGTCGCCTTGTATGAGCTTTATATTGGCTTTAAGTGTTGTTGCTTCAAACTGTGGCATAGTTTGGCGTGTTTGGCTTATGGGGTCATATACACCGCTTATGCCGTTGTTGGTAACACGTACTAGTGGACGTTGTAGTTCTAGGGCGCGCATACGGGCAATTTGCATATGCTGGTGGGGGCCAATAGAATCACCAAACCAAGCATCGTTGCTTACGGTAAATAGTAAATCAGAGTCGCTTTGGTAGTTACCCCGCACTAAATCGGCAAAGACTATTTCATAGCAAATAGCGGGCAGTAGATTAAAGCCATTCGCGCGTAAGTTATTTTGCACTTTATCACCGCGAGAGAACGACGACATAGGTAAATCAAATAACGGAGCTATAGGGCGCAGTATGTCTTCAAAAGGAACAAATTCACCAATAGGCAATAACTGATGCTTTTGATAGCGGTTACTACCTAAGTAACGGTAGTGGCCGTGTTCATCATTTTGCTCTTTGTTACCGACCACAATCAGCGTATTAAAAATGGTTCTTGTATCGCGTTGATAATCGACAATACCCGTTACTAGCGCGGTTTTATTAAATGAGGCGGCACTGTCTAAGCCTGCTAAATATGAATCAGCGAGGGCTTCTATTTCAGGGACTGCGGCTTCAGGCCACACAATTAAATCAGCATCCCAGTGACGGCGCGTCATATCCTGATACTTACTCATAGTGGTCCAAAACTCACTGGGGTCAAAGCGCAAGTGTTGTTTTATATTACCTTGTACAAGCAGCACAGAAAGGTCTTTATTGGAGTAATGGGTTGCCTTTGTAAAATGTGTGCTTGTGAAGGCAAGCAAAACCACAGCAGCGATAGCAACAGGCATTTTAAATTGTTTTTGCGTTAAGCTGTACAATGCAAAGCCTATGGCAATACATAATAGTGTGAGCCCAAATTCACCAATTAAAGGAGCAAGGGCATTCAGAGGGCTATCGGTTTGTGTATAACCAAAGCTTAACCAAGGAAAACCAGTTAACAGGTTGGCACGCAAATACTCACTAATCGCAAAACAAGGGAGTAATAGCGCTGCAAAACTTATAGAGCTGTTTGAAAAACGAGTGGTTGCCCACAGCGCCAACGCAGGAAATAATGCAAGGTAGCTGCACAGTAATACCATTAACGAAATGGAAGCGATAAGTGGCATACCACCAAAGGTGGCAATAGATACATGCACCCAGCTAATGCCTGCACCAAACCAGCCTAGAGCAAATATAAAGCCATATTTAGCAGCCGTTTTAGCGTGGTTTTTTCCGGTGAGGTTTGCAGGGATACAATAAAATAATGCGGCCAAGCTAAAAAATACAATTGGCCAAATACCAAAAGGCGCGTAGCTAAAAGTCAAAACAAGGCCCGCAACCAGTGCGAGCCATGCTTTTTTATCTTTTGCTAGTAGGGTGAGGCTAGTTAGCAGTTTCTTCACTGTCGTTATCATCAGCCTTAGGAATGGTGACTTGCAGTTGTAATATACGACGGTTATCAGAATTAGTTACTTTAAACTGAAATCCGTCTATATCAATGGTTTCGCCACGACTCGGCATATGGCCAAAGGCATGTAATACGGTACCACCAATAGTATCGGCGTCTTGCGAACTATAGCCTGATTTAAAATGCTCGTTAAAGTCATCTACAGGGGTTAGTGCTTGCACAACGTAAACATGTTTAGCTAGTTGACGAATATCTTGTTGTTCTTCTTCTTCATCGTGCTCATCTTCGATTTCGCCAACAATGATCTCAAGAATATCTTCAATGGTGACCAAACCAGATACGCCGCCGTATTCATCAATCACAATCGCCATATGGTAGCGTTGCTGACGAAATTCGTTAAGCAGGGTATCAACCCGTTTACTTTCAGGCACCACCATAGCTGGACGTAAATAGTCACGTAGCGATGGTAAATGCTCATCTTTGTTTAAAATGAGAGGTAATAAGTCTTTTGCGAGTAAAATCCCTTCTACATGGTCTTTATCTTCACACACAACCGGAAAACGAGAGTGGGTAGAGTCAACCATCATAGGTATATGCTCTTCAAGCGGGCTATCAATTTCCAAAGTGACCATTTGTGAGCGCGGGATCATAATATCTCGCACTTTAAGCTCAGACACACCAAGCACACCTTCAATCATTTCTTTGGTTTCAGGATCGATTACATCCCGCTCTTGGGCATCGGCAATCACCTCAACCAGCTCTTCTCTATTCTGGGGTTCCCCTTGCAACATGTGGGTTATACGGCCCAGCCAAGTCCTGCCAGAAGAACCCTGGCTAGATTGCGAGTTATCGTCGCTCATTACGTCTAATTGCTCCGTTTATTTAAATATCGTCCCGGTATGGGTCTGCTATGTTTAGTTCAGCAAGTAATTGCTTTTCTATACTTTCCATCTCTAACGCATCTTCACTCTTTATATGGTCAAATCCAAGTAAATGCAAGCATCCATGAATAACCATATGGGCAAAGTGGTCATGAAATGACTTTTCTTGCTCTTGCGCCTCAGCCAAAACGATGGCTGGACAAATAATTAAGTCACCCACAAGTGGGATATCAATGCCCGGTGGCGCTTCAAATTCAAATGATAATACGTTGGTAGGCTTATTTTTACCACGGTAGTCATTATTGAGCTGTTGCGACTGTTCTTCATCGCTGATAACAATGGTCAGCTCAGACTCATCACGATATTGACTAAGTACTTTATCGGCCCACATGGCAAACTGCTCAAGGCTGGGTAAGTTGTCAAACTCACACGCTATTTGTAAATCAAGTTCTGTTTTCACGGTATTACTCTTTAGTAGCAGGTTGCTCATGGGCGGCGAGCGCTTCTTTGGCTTGTTGTTTCTCTAATCGCTTAAGGCGTTCACGCTCATCGTTGCGCTCATACGCTTCTACAATGCGGGCTACTACAGGGTGGCGTACCACATCGTGCGATTTGAAAAAGTTAAAGCTAATTTCATCAACGCCATCCAATACTTCAATAGCATGGCGAAGACCAGAGCGCGCACCTCGAGGTAAATCAACTTGGGTTATATCGCCGGTGATCACTGCTTTAGAATTAAAACCAATACGGGTTAAGAACATTTTCATTTGCTCTGTGGTGGTATTTTGGCTTTCATCTAAAATAATAAACGCATCATTAAGTGTGCGCCCACGCATGTAAGCCAGTGGCGCAATTTCAATGATGTTTTTTTCAATCAGCTTTTCAACACGCTCAAAGCCAAGCATTTCAAATAAGGCATCGTAAAGTGGGCGTAAGTAAGGGTCTATTTTTTGGCTTAAGTCACCCGGTAAAAAACCGAGTTTTTCACCCGCTTCAACCGCAGGGCGAGTGAGCAGTATACGGCGTATTTCTTGACGCTCTAGTGCATCAACTGCCGCTGCAACAGCAAGATAGGTTTTACCTGTACCCGCAGGGCCAATACCAAAGGTAATGTCGTGGTGCAAAATATTAGCAACATACAAGCCTTGGTTATCGTTACGCGGTTTAATAACGCCACGACGGGTTTTAATCATCATTTCTTTGCCGTAGGCGCTACTTGAGGTGTCTTGCTCAAGCGCTTTAGACTCAGTGATGGCTAAATGGACGTTGTCAGGCTCAATTTCGCCAATTTCCCCACGTACAGGCTGAGTATCAATATAAAGGTTTTTTAAGATCTCTACCGCGCCGGCGCTACTGTGTAGTTTACCGGTTACTTTAAAAAAGTTATCACGATGAATAATTTCAACACCTAGACGGCGTTCAATTTGTTTGATGTTTTCGTCAAACGGGCCACATAATGAAGAAAGGCGTTTGTTGTCGGCAGGTTCTAAATAAATCTCTAATGTTTTTAACTGATTACTCAAAATTACTTCCTATTACAGTGCGCCAGCGTTAACTGGCGCAATGAATTTTTGCAACTAAGGTACGAAAGTAGCAACGCCAATTTCGTTAGCTGTCTCGGTTTTTTGCTCACTCGCTGCTTTGGTTAAAATAGCAGAAGGGGCAATTTCGCGGCGTAAGTTCATTTCTGATTCTGTACGAATTAAATCGCCACGTAAAGAGTTTGGTAGTGCCTCGGTAATACGTACATCAACAAACTGACCGATCACTGTGTGTGGGCCAACAAAGTTAACTACACGGTTGTTTTCAGTTCGGCCACGTAATTCCATTGGGTTCTTCTTAGAAGGACCTTCAACTAAAATACGTTGTTCGGTATCAAACATTTGGCGGCTAATTTGCTGTGCCATTTGTGTAATACGGTTTTGTAATAAGTACAGGCGCTCTTTTTTCTCTTGCTCGGTTACGTCATCTGGCAAATCGGCCGCTGGCGTACCTGGGCGTGCACTGTAAATAAAGCTAAAGCTCATATCAAAACCAATATCGTTGATAAGGTTCATGGTCGCTTCAAAATCGGCCTTGCTTTCACCTGGGAAACCTATGATGAAATCTGACGACATACTTAAGTTAGGGCGAATTTTACGTAGCTTACGAATAGTTGATTTGTACTCAAGTGCAGTATGGCCGCGTTTCATTAAGTTTAAAACACGATCTGAGCCACTTTGTACTGGAAGGTGTAAGTGATCAACCAGCTCAGGCACATCGGCATACGCATCAATTATGTCAGGCGTAAACTCAACGGGGTGTGAAGTGGTGTAACGAATACGGTCAATCCCGTCAATTGCGGCTACTAAACGAATTAGATCTGAGAAATAGCAAATTTCACCATCGTGTGTATCACCACGGTACGCATTTACGTTTTGACCTAGTAAGTTAACTTCACGTACGCCTTGCTCGGCTAACTGTGCAACCTCTAATAACACGTCATCAACAGGGCGACTTACTTCTTCACCACGGGTGTAAGGTACAACACAAAAAGTACAGTATTTAGAACACCCTTCCATAATTGATACAAACGCAGAAGGACCTTCTGCTTTTGGCTCAGGAAGACGGTCAAATTTTTCAATCTCTGGGAATGAAATATCAACCACTGATGACCCTTTGTTACCTTGCACTTGTTTGATCATTTCAGGTAAGCGATGCAATGTTTGTGGGCCAAAAATAACATCGACAAACGGCGCGCGTTGACGAATTGAATCGCCTTCTTGCGATGCTACACAGCCGCCAACACCAATAATTAGGTCTGGTTTGTCATCTTTTAATAACTTCCAACGACCTAATTGGTGGAATACTTTTTCTTGCGCTTTTTCACGAATTGAACAGGTGTTAAGTAATATAACATCAGCATCAGCAGCTTCTTCAGTTAGCTGATAGCCGTTGGTCGCATCTAGAAGATCAGCCATTTTCTGAGAGTCGTATTCGTTCATCTGACAACCCCAGGTTTTAATATGCAGCTTTTTGCTCATTGAAATATAGCCTCGTGTTCAATTCGATAGTGGCACAAACATGTGCTAGAAACAGGTATAAGTGGCGCAATTATTAAATTTTGCTCGACTTAAAGGACGCGTATTTTAGCTGGATACACGCTCAAAACCAAGTATAGATTTCATGTTTGTGATCTGAAATCAATATAGTATGGGTTTAATAAGAGAATTAAGCGAAGCGCTCACACAGAGCAAACTAATTACGATACAATCAAAGTAGAGTTAAGTCAGAAGTAAAATGATGAAAAACATGGCTAAAAATAATGTAATTGTAGTAGGCGGCGGCATGGTTGGTGCCGCTATGGCTATTAAATTAGCGCAACAAGGTAAAGCCGTACGTGTTATTGAAAAACACCCAATAGATGCATCACTAGTGCTTAGCAGTGATGAGGTTGATATACGAGTATCAGCTATTAACCGCTTTTCGGAAAAACTGCTTGATCAGCTTGGTGCTATGCCATTGCTGCGCGAAAATAGACTCGCTCCCTATGAGCAATTAGAAGCTTTTGAGCGTGGTAACGATCATTTATTATTTGATTGCCATGCCATCAATACCACGCATTTAGGTCATTTAATCGAGAATAAGTTAATTCAAGCAAGCTTATGGCAGCAATTTGAGCAGCATAATATTGAAATGATTAATCCTTCATCGGCTTTAACTGCAATAGAGCAAAACCCTGATAGCATTACCTTGCACTATAACGAACAAAGCTATACTGCTGATTTAGTCATTGCAGCCGATGGTGGGCAATCACAATTACGTAGCAAAGCCAATATTGGTATAACTGGGTGGCAATATCAGCAGCATTGTATGGGCGTGCTAATAAAGCTCGATGCACCACAACAAGTTAAAACATGGCAGCAGTTTACACCTACAGGGCCTGTTGCGTTTTTACCTATGCAAGCACCTTATGCAAATTTAATTTGGTATGACGATGCAAATACCCTCAAAGCATTTAAAGCCCTACAACCTAGCGCATTAAAAGCTCATATTATTGAAAAGTTTCCCAAGCTCGCTGGTGATTTTGAAGTACAAAGCCATGCTATATTTCCTCTAGCAAGGCAGCATGCTAATAATTATTCACAAGGGCGACTCGTTTTAGTGGGTGATGCGGCGCACACCATTAATCCTCTGGCAGGACAGGGCGTTAATTTAGGCTTTCAAGATGTGGCTGCCTTAGCTGAAGTGTTGCGTACAGCTGATGATGTAGGTTGCCCGCTAATGCTTAAAGAGTACGAACGTAGTCGTCGTAACGCTAATTTATTAATGATGAGTATGATGGATGCTTGCTACTTTGGTTTCTCAAACCAAATAGCCCCATTAAAATGGGCGCGCAGCACATTTTTAAAGTTAGCTAATAATACAGGGCCGGTAAAAAACTGGGTATTAAAATACGCAATAAGTGGTGAGCTTAGTTAGTTGATGAAAAGGCTCAAACTTGGGTCTTTTTTTATGCCAAGAAAAAGTGGTGTAGGTTATAAAGGTAGAAAAAGAATAAAAGATATAAATTATATAATTGGAGTTTAGGATAAATCGTGAAGTGTAATCAAAGATGTGTGCAAATTGGCTGGGATACCAGGATTTGAACCTGGGAATGCCAGGATCAAAACCTGGTGCCTTACCGCTTGGCGATATCCCAACTCTAAATTTGGATGAGTTTTAGTTCTAATTAAGAACATGGTGCGGAAGGAGAGACTTGAACTCTCACATCCTAAGATACTGGAACCTAAATCCAGCGCGTCTACCAATTCCGCCACTCCCGCAGTTCTTATTCTTATACAACATTCTTTGGTAGAAGAATGTTGGCTGGGATACCAGGATTTGAACCTGGGAATGCCAGGATCAAAACCTGGTGCCTTACCGCTTGGCGATATCCCAACTAAGAAATTGCTGATAATTTTAATTCTTATCAAGAATGTGGTGCGGAAGGAGAGACTTGAACTCTCACATCCTAAGATACTGGAACCTAAATCCAGCGCGTCTACCAATTCCGCCACTCCCGCATACAAATTTATGTTTATACTCCTAACAGAGTATTTCTTAATTCAACATTCTTTGGTAGAAGAAGTTGGCTGGGATACCAGGATTTGAACCTGGGAATGCCAGGATCAAAACCTGGTGCCTTACCGCTTGGCGATATCCCAACTAAGAAATTGCTGATAATTTTAATTCTTATCAAAGAATATGGTGCGGAAGGAGAGACTTGAACTCTCACATCCTAAGATACTGGAACCTAAATCCAGCGCGTCTACCAATTCCGCCACTCCCGCATCGAGTATACAGGTAATACTGTTTTGGAACCTAAATCCAGCGTCTAATTCAAGACAACCGCCAATTCCGCAACTCCTGTATTATCACTTTGAATTAATCAAAGAAATGGTAGTTATTTTAAACTCTTCATTGAGTTGCAATTTAACTCTTGCAGAGCCACTTCTAAAAAAGAAATGGTGGCTAAGACGGGATTTGAACCTGTGACCCCATCATTATGAGTGATGTGCTCTAACCAGCTGAGCTACTTAGCCATTGTTGGCTGGGATACCAGGATTTGAACCTGGGAATGCCAGGATCAAAACCTGGTGCCTTACCGCTTGGCGATATCCCAACAATAACAATTGATAGTTTTAATTCTTATCAAGAATATGGTGCGGAAGGAGAGACTTGAACTCTCACATCCTAAGATACTGGAACCTAAATCCAGCGCGTCTACCAATTCCGCCACTCCCGCATTATCACTTTGAATTAATCAAAGAAATGGTAGTTATTTTAAACTCTTCATTGAGCAACAAAAAATAAATGGTGGCTAAGACGGGATTTGAACCTGTGACCCCATCATTATGAGTGATGTGCTCTAACCAGCTGAGCTACTTAGCCATCTTTTTTGTTAACACTTCATCGCTGAGTGCGGGGCGTATTATGCTGATATGCCCCAAATTCGTCAACACCTTTTTTGCAAAAAAACACTTAAGTTGGTTTGTTTGCAGGAAAAATAGGCTAACCGGCTACTTTTTAATTAAAACGTTGCTTTTTTAACACTCTTTATCAGCGGGGCATTGTAATTATAGCTTTGTTTTACAATTCTGAGCTTATGGTAAAAGTAGACTAATTATTGTTTTTATTCGGCTGAAAATAAAAAAGGCCCGTAAAAACGAGCCTTTCAAAACAATTAGCCACTCAAGGTGGCGCAGTGATTAATTATACGTTGAACAAGAAGTTCATTACATCGCCATCTTTAACAATGTATTCTTTACCTTCTTGACGCATTTTACCTGCTTCTTTTGCACCGCTTTCACCTTTAAATGCAATAAAGTCATCAAAAGCAATTGTTTGTGCGCGGATAAAGCCACGTTCAAAGTCGGTATGAATTTTACCCGCTGCTTGTGGTGCAGTTGCACCCACTGGAATAGTCCATGCACGTACTTCTTTTACACCCGCAGTAAAGTAAGTTTGCAAGTGTAGTAGCTCATAGCCACCACGAATAACAAGGTTAAGTCCTGGCTCTTCAAGACCAAGGTCAGCCATAAACTCTAATTTGTCTTCTTCGTCAAGCTCTGATAGCTCAGATTCGATAGCTGCACACACAGGTACAACAACCGCATCTTCAGCAGCCGCTATTTCACGTACACGATCTAGCAATGGGTTATTTTCAAATCCGTCTTCAGCCACGTTAGCAATATACATAGTTGGCTTGATAGTTAAGAAGTTAATAGGCGCAATGGCTGCTTTTTCTTCTTTTGTTAGCGCTAAAGAACGTAAAGTTAAGCCTTCATCAAGATGCACTTTTACTTTTTCAAGTACCGCATTTTGCTCTTTAGCGTCTTTATCGCCACCTTTTGCTTTTTTTGCATTACGGAACATTGCTTTATCAGCACTGTCCATATCAGCAAGTACTAGCTCGGTGTTGATCACGTCAATATCGTCAGCAGGGTCGATAGTACCAGCAACGTGAATAACGTTTTCATCTTCAAAACAACGAACTACATGGCCAATCGCATCTGTTTCACGGATATTTGCTAAAAACTGATTGCCTAGGCCTTCACCTTTCGATGCACCTTTAACTAAACCTGCAATATCCACAAATTCCATACTGGTTGTAAGAATACGTTGTGGGTTAACAATTTTAGCAAGTTCGTCTAGGCGAGGATCTGGCACCGGTACCACACCTGTATTAGGTTCAATGGTACAAAAAGGAAAGTTAGCGGCTTCAATACCCGCTTTAGTCAATGCATTGAAAAGTGTTGATTTACCAACATTAGGCAAGCCAACGATGCCACATTTAAAACCCATAGTAAGATACCTTGTTTAGATTCGTTTAATACGTGCGACCGTATACCCAAAAATTAGGGTTTAAACGAATGTAGTCTGTTTTGTGCTTTTAACACACCGTCTTTAGCAAGTATTTCCATACAACGAACTGCTTCATCAACTGCGGCATCCATTTTTTCTTGATCGTCTTTGGCTGCTTTACCAAGCACCCAACCGGTGACCATTTCGCGATGTCCTGGATGACCTACACCTATGCGTAAGCGCATAAAGTCTTTTTGATTTGCCATTTTTGCAATAATGTCTTTTAAGCCATTATGACCGCCATGTCCGCCGCCTTTTTTTAATTTAGCAACGCCCGGGTCTAAATCCAATTCATCATGGGCAACAAGTATGTCTTCCACGGGAATTTTAAAAAAATTGGCTAAACTACTCACCGCTTTGCCACTTAAGTTCATGTAAGTGGTGGGGATCAGTAATTTGAATTCTTTGCCTTGAATAATCACTTTGCCAGTAAGGCCGTGATATTTAGGGTCGTGTTTTAGCGTGCAGTTGTAGCGTGCAGCGAGTTCTTGAATGAACCAAGCACCTGCGTTGTGGCGTGTATTTGCGTATTCGGGGCCCGGATTAGCCAGGCCCACAAGCATTTGAATAGAATTCAAGGTGCGAGACCTTAAATATTATTCTGCAGCGTCTGAAGCGTCGTCTTCAGTTGGAGCTGCTTTGTTAGCTTTGATAGTAACGATAGACTGATCGTGGCCTTCGCCTTTACCAAGCTCAACAGATTGAACACCTTTAGGGAACGCAAGATCTGTAAGGTGGATTGAATCACCAGCAACAAGATCAGATACGTCTACTTCGATGAATTCTGGAAGTGACTTAGGAAGACAAGAAATCTCAACTTCAGTTAACTGGTGAACAACAGTTGCACCTAACTTAGTTACTTTCTCTTCACCGATGAAGTGTAAAGGAACCTTAGTTACTAGTTTATGAGTTGCGTCTACACGTTGGAAATCAAGGTGAGTAAGCTTAGGCTTGAAAGGGTGACGTTGGATATCTTTTAAGATTGCTTCAACTTTCTCGCCACCTACATTTAATGTAAGGATGTGAGTGTAAAAGCCTTCGTCTTCTTGTGCTTTGATCATATCTTTATGAGCAAAAGTAAGCGATACCGCTTCTTTATCAGCTCCATAAAGGATTGCCGGCACTTTGTCTTCGCGACGTAGGCGGCGGCTCGCACCAGTACCAGTTTCTACGCGAAGTTCAGCGTCATAAGTATAAGTTGTGTTAGACATGATGTCTCCAATAATTAAAAGTGTTAGGGCCTTTGCGACCAAGGTCCCTAGCCAAAAGGCGCGCTATCATACCACTGCGGGTTTATAAAATAAACATCGCTTACAAAAAAAGCGCCAAAAGGCGCTTTTATACTCATTAATGTTTAACTTTAGTGTTCAAACATTGCCGAGATAGATTCTTCGTTGCTAATGCGACGAATAGTCTCTGCTAACATATCTGCAAGCGTTAATACTTTAACAATATCAAGCGCTTTTAGTTCGTCAGACAGTGGAATTGAGTCAGTTACAATCACTTCGTCAATCACAGAGTTACGTAAGTTTTCTGCAGCTGTACCAGAAAGAATAGGGTGAGTAGCGTAAGCAAATACACGTTTAGCACCATGCTCTTTAAGAGCTTCAGCTGCTTTACACAATGTACCACCGGTATCAATCATGTCATCAACAATAATACAATCGCGGCCTTCAACGTCACCAATAATGTGCATTACTTGAGAAACGTTAGCTTGAGGGCGACGTTTATCAATAATAGCTAGGTCGGTATCGTTTAATAGTTTTGCAATTGCACGGGCACGCACCACGCCACCAATATCAGGTGATACAACAACCACGTCATCAAAGTCGCGGTTTTTCATATCTTCTAATAGTACAGGGCTACCAAATACGTTATCCACTGGTACATCAAAGAAGCCTTGGATTTGCTCAGCGTGTAAATCAACCGTAAGAACGCGGTCAACACCTACACTTGATAAGAAATCCGCAACCACTTTAGCTGTAATTGGTACACGGGCAGAGCGTACGCGACGATCTTGACGAGCATAACCAAAATAAGGGATAACAGCAGTGATACGACCGGCAGATGCACGGCGTAACGCATCAACCATAACGATAAGTTCCATCAGGTTATCGTTAGTAGGGGCACAGGTTGATTGCAAGATAAAAACATCCGAGCCACGAACATTTTCATTAATTTGAACACTGATCTCACCGTCACTAAAACGGCCAACAACAGCATCGCCTAATTCAATATATAAACGTTTTGCAACTTTTTGAGCTAGGTCAGGTGTTGCGTTACCAGCGAAGAGCTTCATGTCAGGCACGGTAGGGTTCCTCAGGCACTGAATTTTTGGACTAACTTACATTGAGTGAACAAAGTAGGTTAACTTATGATTACTTGTACGTTACTTCATTTATCAATGATGGCGGCTAACTCCGTATGAGCAGGAGAGGTACTAACGCTGGATGCGATAAAACCCTGCCAAGTATGGGGGAGGTTAGCAAGTACATCTTGTGCTTGAACTTGGCTAGCAAATTCAACAAAACAACATGAACCTGTTCCGGTCATCTTTGATGGAGCGTATTTTAGCAACCACTGCAGGGTTTTTTCAACCTCGGGGCACAGCTTTTTCACTAAAGGCTCACAATCGTTGGTTAAAATTTGCTGTTGCCAGTCGCCAGAAAGTTTTGGTGTATCACGTTTTAAATCAGGGTGAGTAAATATTTGTGCTGTGCTGACATGTTGATTTGGGAAGACAACACAATACCACTTCGGCGGCAGTTCTAGGTACTCTAATTGCTCTCCAATGCCATGTGCTATGGCACTTTTACCTTTAATGAATACAGGTACATCAGCACCGAGTTTCAGGCCTAAATCAGCCAGTTCATCTAAAGATAGGGCTGTATTCCAAAGCGTATTAAGGGCTAAAAGTGTTGATGCAGCATCGGATGAACCGCCTCCAACACCTCCACCCATGGGTAAGCGTTTAGTTAAATTTATTTTTGCACCCATATCCACTTTACAGTGGGTTTGTAATAATAACGCCGCTTTGTAAATCAAATTGTCGGTTAGTGCAATGCCATTGGTGTCGCCGCTAATACTTATAAGAGTATCCGTGCTTAGTTCAAAATGAAGCTCGTCACCATAATTTAAAAACGTAAATAAAGTTTCTAATTCATGGTAACCATCATCACGGCGGCCATTAATGTGTAAAAATAAATTAAGCTTGGCTGGGGCAATCAGCGAAAATTCAGTGTGAGTATGCATAGTTAGTTAAACTGCCAGTCATAGAGTTTGATTTTAATTTTAATCTTTTCATGGGTTAAGGTTAAAGCATTCGGTAACCAAAAACCGTATTTTTGGACGTAACTTGTGTAACTTATTTGCCACTTTTTACCATTATCATCAAACCATAACACGCTTTTAGCACGCCCTAACTGATCAATTTCTAAGGTGTGATCGTCAATGGTAGCTTTTAACCATGGGCCTGCGTTATTAACCGGTAAAGTAAACCCTGTTAAACGTTGTAAAAGCGCACTGGCGTTACTATCAAAATACGGTTGGTCATCAAAGATTAATTCGGCGCCGACTGCGGTTTGTTTAAGCGATAAAATCCGTGTGCCAATAAACGTGGTTAACACTAAATAATTACTATTTTGTGTTTGTTGCCAATTTAAGTTGGCAGATTGGCGCTCATCTGGGCTAATAAACGCAAGTTTACCGTCTACTTGCCAAGTTTTTTGCTCGCCAAGGCGTAACTTCCAGTCTTCGTAAAGCTCTGTTTTGTAATTATTTTTACTTGCGCAGCCGGTTAAAAATACAAATAGCAGTGTTAAAATCAAATATTGTCGAGTCAAATGTTGTTCCTTACTTTCCATATTCCTGAGATTTTTGATAAAATTGCCGCCTATGTAGTAGGGCTCAGCAATATTTGGCAGATATGACCATAATAGCACTTGGTATTAATCACAAAACCGCATCCGTAGAATTACGAGAAAAAGTGGCCTTTTCGCCTGAGCAAATTTCAGAGGCGCTACAACAATTAAGTGGCCATGCCGACTTTAATGAAGCGGTTATTGTCTCTACCTGTAATCGCACTGAGGTGTATTGTAGCCTTGCACAGCAAAATTCCCAAACATTGTTGCAATGGTTGGCCAGTTTCCATGGTTTAGATGAACATGAACTGAGTAAAAATATCTACTGTCATGAAGACAGCGCTGCAATAAATCATTTGATGCGTGTAGCCTGTGGGCTTGACTCGCTGGTGTTAGGCGAACCACAAATTTTAGGGCAAATAAAACAAGCCTATAATAGTGCCAAAACCCATGATGCGGTGGGCGTTACGTTTGATCGTTTGTTTCAAAAAACGTTTTCGGTGGCAAAAGAAGTTCGTACCGAAACCAACATTGGTGCCAGTGCAGTATCGGTTGCCTTTGCGGCAGTTAATTTAGCAAAGCATATTTATGGAAAGCTGGATAAAACCAAGGTGTTACTCATTGGTGCCGGTGAAACCATAGAGCTGGTAGCAAAACATTTATACCAAAATGAGCCACAAAAAATAACGGTAGCTAATAGAACAATAGAACGCGCTCGCGGCTTAGCGGATGAAGTGTCAGCAGATGTTATTGCCTTGGCACAATTACCAGAACGATTACACCAAGCCGATATTGTTATTAGCTCCACCGCCAGTACTTTGCCTATTATTGGTAAAGGGGTGGTGGAACAAGCACTGAAACAACGTCGTTATAAGCCTATGCTATTTATAGATATTGCTGTACCACGCGATATTGAAAGCCAAGTCGGAGAGCTTGACGACGCTTATTTATATTCTGTTGATGACTTACAAGCCATTGTTAGCGAAAACATGGCTGCACGTGAGCAAGCGGCAGAACAAGCACAAATTATTATTAGTGAGCGCACCAAAGAGTTTTTTATGTGGCTGCGTTCACTTGATTCAGTGGATTTAATTCGCCACTACCGTAATGATGTACAAACTACAAAAGCAGAACTTGTAGATAGGGCCCTAAGCCAGCTAAATACAGGTAAAAATGCAGAAAAAGTAATTTTAGAGCTAGCCAATAAATTAACCAATCGCTTAATGCACGCGCCTACCCGTGCCATCCAAGATGCAGCGAAAAAAGGTGAAGTGGCTCAGTTAAATCAATTGAAAAAAATGTTAGGTATAGATCAGGAATAACAGTTAAATGAAAGAGTCCGTTTATCGTAAATTAGAAACCTTAGTTGAGCGCTATGAAGAAGTGCAAGCGCTACTAAGTGACCCATCGGTCATTAGTGATCAAAACCGCTTTCGTACTCTTTCAAAAGAATACTCTGAGCTTGAAGAAGTGGTGAAAACGTTTTTAGCATACCAGCAAGCACAAGAAGACTTGAGCAGCGCTGAAGAAATGCTAAAAGATTCAGATCCTGAAATGCGCGAAATGGCACAAGAAGAATATAAAGAAGCAAAAGCACAAATTTCGACTTTAGAAGACGACATTCAAGTGCTCATGTTGCCTAAGGATCCGAGAGACAATAACAACGTTTTTTTAGAGGTTCGTGCAGGAACAGGGGGCGACGAGGCCGCTATTTTTGCTGGCGACTTATTCAGAATGTACAGCCGTTACGCAGAAACAAAAAAATGGAAAGTAGAGGTTGTGACGACCAACGAAGGTGAGCATGGCGGCTACAAAGAAGTAATTGCTAACATCAGCGGTGAAGGTGTTTACGGGCAATTAAAATTTGAATCAGGCGTTCACCGTGTACAACGTGTCCCTGAAACTGAGTCTCAAGGCCGTGTACATACCTCAGCATGTACTGTAGCTGTTATGGCTGAAGTACCAGAAGCAGAAGCCATCGAAATCAATACTGCCGATATTAAAGTTGATACTTTTAGAGCGTCGGGCGCGGGTGGTCAGCACGTAAATAAAACCGACTCTGCCATTCGTATTACCCATTTACCTACGGGTGTAGTAGTTGAGTGTCAAGATGAGCGCTCTCAGCATAAAAACCGTGCTAAAGCGATGTCGGTATTGGCTGCGCGCCTTCAGCAAGCTGAAGATGAAAAGCGTCATGCTGCTGAAGCATCAGAACGTCGTAACTTAGTTGGTAGCGGCGATCGTTCTGAGCGTATTCGTACATACAACTATCCACAAGGTCGTATTACAGATCACCGTATTAACTTAACGCTTTATCGTCTTAATGAAGTGGTAGCCGGTGATTTAGGCGCCGTTGTTGAGCCACTAATGCAAGAGCATCAAGCCGATTTACTTGCAGCAATGGGCGACGATTAATCGTGACCCCTTCTGTTGAAAACGCTATTGCTACAGGTGCTAATTTATTAGCATCGAGTAGTGATAGCGCAAAGTTAGATGCACAAGTTTTACTGCTCAATATTTTACAAAAGCCACGAAGTTATTTATTTACTTGGCCTGAAAAACAGCTCACAGATGAGCAGTATCAGGCATTTCAACGTGCCTGTGAACGTCGCTTACAAGGCGAACCTGTTTCGCATATTACCGGCTGTCGTGAATTTTGGAGTTTGCAGTTTGAAGTGAACCCAACAACACTTATCCCTCGACCTGATACGGAAACCTTAGTTGAACTTGCGCTTGAGTGCGAAGTGCCTAAAAACGCGAAAGTACTTGATTTAGGCACGGGCACGGGAGCTATAGCACTGGCACTTGGGAGCGAAATGCCCTCATGGGATATTATTGCTGTTGATCGTATTGATGATGCGGTAGCGTTGGCAAAGCGCAACCAAGAGCGATTAGCTATTAATAATGTGACTGTTGAGCAGAGTAACTGGTTTAGTGCGTTAAAAAACAAAAAATTTGATCTAATTGTAACCAACCCTCCCTATATAGAACATGACGATGTTCACTTACATCAAGGCGATGTGCGCTTTGAACCTTTGTCTGCATTGGTTGCAGATGATGCTGGATTAGCTGATATTAAACAAATAATTACACAATCACGTGACTATTTACATTCTAATGGCTATCTTTTAATTGAACACGGATTTGAGCAAAGTGCAGCTGTTCGCCATATATTCAACCAAATGGCGTTTATAAATGTAAGCACAGTGAAAGATCTTGGTAATAACGACCGCGTAACTTTCGGACAATGGCCTTAAATTATTTTTAATAGCTCCGTTGTTTGTTTGCATATGGTTTAAGGAACTCTTTGTGATGGAAGATTTTTTATTTTCAAATGAACAACCACCTGAAGTAGTAAGTGAAGAGCAAGGAACATGGAAAGTTCTAATTGTTGATGACGAACCCGAGGTTCATGCTGTTACACGTTTAGCGTTGAGTGATTTTAAGTTTCAGGATAGACGCTTGGAGTTTATAAGTGCTTATTCCGGCGCAGAAGCGAAAAAGTTGATTGATGATCATCCTGATGCGGCCATCATCCTACTCGATGTTGTTATGGAAACTGACGACGCTGGTTTGCAAGTCGCGAAATACATACGCAATACCGTTAAAAATAATTACATTCGTATCATTTTACGCACTGGGCAACCAGGTCAAGCCCCTGAGCGTCAAGTCATTGTCAATTACGACATAAATGACTACAAATCTAAAACAGAACTTACCGCACAAAAATTATTCACCGTTATGATGGCAAGTCTTCGCTCGTATCGCGATATTATTTCTATTGAGCAGTCACGTGAAGGCCTAGAAAAAATAATCACTGCTTCTCGCAATATTTTTGCAACCCATTCAATGGATAACTTTATTGAAGGCGTGATGCAGCAGCTTACTTCTTTACTAAACGTTGCTGATGAAGCCATGTATGCCACCACCTTAGTTGCACAAAATCCGTCAGAGGAGATGAATAAAAAACTGATTGTTTGCTCTGGTACCGGCGATTTTGCTAAGCGCGAGGGAGAAGAGCTAGAAACCGTACTAGCAGAAGACCAACTGTTAGCGTGCCAAGAGGCCCTTGCTAACAAAGCAATTGTGTACAGAGATGATTATTTGTTTGCTTATTGCAGCAGTAAATTTAACCATAATTCAATGTTGTTTGTATCAGGTGTGCCGTCAAAGTTGACGGATACACAACGAAACCTAATTGAAATTTTTTCTCAAAATGTGCAGTTGGCATTTGAAAATGTGCAGTTACATACTGAAGTTGAAGCCACACAACAAGAGCTTGTTTATCGTTTAAGTGAAGCCGTTGAACAGCGCTCGTGCGAAACGGGTAATCATGTAAAACGGGTTGCTTATATTTGCTATGAATTAGCATTAGCCTACGGGTTATCTGAAGAGCAAGCGAATTTAATTCGCTTTGCATCGCCTTTACATGATGTGGGTAAAATAGGTATTCCGGATGCAATTTTAAATAAGCCTGGCAAGTTAAACAGTGATGAGTGGGACGTTATGAAAACCCATGCAGGTAAAGGCTACGCCATTTTAAAAGATTCACCGCGTAAAATAGTCAGCGCAGGGGCCTTAATTGCACAGCAACATCACGAAAAATGGGATGGGTCTGGTTACCCTTGCGGCTTAAAAGGCGAGCGTATCGATATTTTTGCTCGCATAGTGGCATTGGCCGATGTGTATGATGCACTGCGCCATAAACGTTGTTATAAAGGTGCGTGGACACTTGAAGAAGCGGTTGCGGAGATCAACGCAAATAAAGGAACGCATTTTGACCCTAAACTTGTTGATGTATTTAATGATAAACTTGAAGACCTCGAAGCGGTACTTTTACGCTTTCCTGACAAAACACATAACTAAACAGAAGTAACAATACATATGGATTATTTAGCATTAAAACACTCACACATGGCCATTGCGCTAGTGAGTATTATTTTATTTTACGTACGTTCTTTTTCTCGTATGGGCAGTGGCAGCCTTGCCAAAAATAAATTGGTTTTTATTGGTAGCCACAGTATAGACACTTTATTGATTGTCTCAGCCATCGGTTTAATGGCAATGGCTAAAATAAACCCATTAGAGCAGCTTTGGCTATTAGAAAAAATTGTACTGGTGGTTATTTATATCGCCGTTGGGATTATTAGTGCGAAGCAAACCACAACATTACCTAAAGTTATGTTTTTAGTGTTTAACACTGCGGTTATCTTAGCTATTGGCTTTTTAGCAACCGCTAAAGCCCCGCTATTGTTGTAATTAACAATACTTGCTTAAGCTTTACACTACAGGTGTAAAGCTTGCCTCTTTATTTCATTTCTGATTATTGGTATCTAACCTTAAAATTAGGTAAACTACGTGTTCGTTTTCTAGAATGTTGTAGTATGAATGACCACCCTCGGGTTTGATGAACACGATGAATCTTATATAGAAGATGCCTACGATGACTTTTTGCCACCGGCAATATATCGTTGTATTAAAGCAGAAGCTAAATGGGACCCTCAAATAGACTTAACACCAAGTCTTGAAATATTGACTGCTTTTGAGCAACAAATAGAGACTATTTGTTCGCAAACACGCGATGCACATGATCGTTTAGAACAACTACTTGATTGCTTTTACAGTCAGTGGTTATTTAGTGCGTCAAGCCTTAAAGTACCTGAGTACAAGCTAAACAGTATTAGCTACACCTTATCTATGCGCAGTGGTACACCCACGACCTTAGCTATTTTATTATGCCATTTTTTACAGCATGCAAAACTAGATGCTAGTGTAAGCATAACTCAAGGCGAAGTGGGCATTCACGTCGCAATGAGCGATGATGAAGGGTACATTGTTGAGCCAAGTAGTGGTCAACAAAGCTGGTATATCATTCCTGAAAATACCAACGAAGATAATGCACAAGAGCAAGAGCCTCTTGAGCTTATTTTTGAAGACGAAGTATATAAATTATTTTTAGCGCAACAAAAATGGTCTTTTATTAGTGAGAACAAATTTGGTCATGCGTTAACTTGCGTTGATTTGTTAATGGAAATGCTAGGGGATGATCCCTATGAGCGACGCGACAGAGGCTATTTACTAAATCAGCTAGGTTGCCCTAAAATGGCACGAGATGATTTACAATTTTTTGTTGATGAATGTCCCGACGACCCTGCTATTGAAGTCATCCAACATCAAATCGAAGAACTTGAAGATAATCATAAAACCCACCATTAAAAATAAAAATAGGAAACGTTATGGCTGATCCCCAAACTGCCTTGATCACTAATGATGCTGTTGTACTAGGTTTACTGGCGATTATTTTAGGCTTTATTTTTAAAACCTCGTCAAGTCAGCGCCCAGGGCTTGTAACATTTTACAAATATGTGCCTGCATTATTGCTGTGCTATTTTTTACCATCGTTGCTAAATACCTTTGGTATTGTTGATGGCTCGCAATCGAGTGTGTATTACGTTGCCTCGCGGTATTTATTACCTGCGTGTTTAATCTTACTAACTATTAGCATTGATTTAAGAGCGATTATTAATCTAGGCCCTAAAGCATTAATTATGTTTTTAACCGGCACCGCAGGTATTGTGATTGGTGGGCCATTAGCTATTTTAATTATGAGTGCCGTTTACCCTGAAGCAGTGGGTGGACATGGCCCTGATGCTGTTTGGCGCGGTATGACAACTATTGCGGGCAGCTGGATTGGCGGCGGCGCAAACCAAGCGTCTATGAAAGAGATGTTTGAAGTTGGCGGTGATATCTTCTCTGCTATGGTTACTGTCGATGTGATTGTGGCTAATCTATGGATGGCGGTATTATTATTAATGGCGGCTAACCATAAAGCGATTGATGCCAAAGCGGGGGCCGATACTACTGCGATTGAAGATTTAAAACAGCGTGTTGAAAAATACCATGCAGAGCATGCCCGTATGCCAACGCTGAATGATTACATGATGATTATTGCTATTGCCTTTGGTATTACTGGTTTAGCACATTTTTGTGCTGATATTTTAGGACCGTTCTTTGCCAATAACTATGCATGGGCAAAAGAATACAGTTTAAATAGTAAGTTCTTTTGGCTTATTGTTATATCGACCACTATAGGCATTAGTTTATCGTTCACTAGAGTGCGTCATATCGAAGCCTTTGGCTCGTCTAAAGTGGCATCAGCATTTTTATATATCTTAGTAGCATCAATTGGCCTGCATATGAATGTGATGGCGATTTTTGATTCACCAATGTATTTTGTGCTTGGTGCAATTTGGATGCTAACTCACGCCAGCTTAATGCTGATTGTTGCTAAACTAATTAAAGCGCCGTTATTTTACATGGCTGTTGGCTCTCAGGCCAATGTAGGTGGCGCGGCCTCGGCTCCTGTTGTCGCCGCTGCGTTTCATCCATCACTGGCACCGGTCGGCGTTTTATTAGCAGTACTAGGCTATGGTGTAGGTACATATATGGCGTATATTTGTGGATTAATGATGCAAGCAGTTGCACCATAAGGAATTAAAATGAACAACCAAGTTATAAATATTAATCAAATAGAACTGGCAAATGATAAACCTTTCGTTTTATTTGGTGGCATGAATGTGCTGGAATCTCGTGATTTAGCGATGCGTATTGCCGAGCATTATGTTGAAGTGACCACTAAATTAAATATTCCTTATGTATTTAAGGCGTCATTTGATAAAGCCAATCGCTCGTCAATCAATTCTTACCGTGGTCCGGGCATGGAAGAAGGCTTAAAGATATTTGAAGAGATTAAAAATACCTTTAATATTCCGCTGATCACCGATGTGCATGAACCTCATCAAGCAGCACCGGTTGCAGAGGTTGTTGATGTTATTCAGCTACCGGCATTTTTGGCTCGTCAAACAGACTTAGTGGTTGCAATGGCAAAAACAGGCGCGATTATTAATGTGAAAAAGCCACAGTTTTTAGCCCCACATGAAATGCGTCATATCATTACTAAATTTAATGAAGCGGGCAATAATAATGTGGCCTTGTGTGAACGTGGTTCAAGCTTTGGTTATAACAACCTAGTTGTTGATATGCTAGGTATGGATGATATGAAAACCATGGCGCCCGTTATATTTGATGCAACTCATGCGCTACAACGTCCTGGCGGTCGAGCAGACTCAGCCGATGGTCGTCGTGCTCAAGCAGCTGAACTGGCTCGTAGTGGCATGGCACTGGGTATTGCAGGCTTATTTATTGAAGCACACCCAAATCCAAATGAAGCAAAATGTGATGGCCCTTGTGCATTAGCACTGAGTAAATTAGAAGGGTACTTATCGCAAATGAAAGCGGTTGATGATTTAATCAAAAGCTTTGCTCCGCTTGATACCAGTGCTAGCGATTTATAAAAGAGTGATTAACTCATAAAAAAGCGACTTAGGTCGCTTTTTTTGTGGCTTGAATATACTCTTTCCCAGCATAGGTATATAATTCACCGCATAAGAAAAACTAATTCTAAGCTTGGTTGCCATGTCAAGACGAGTTCCTCCATTAAACGCGCTGAAAGCTTTTGAAGCTGCAGCACGTCATTTAAGCTTTACTAAAGCCGCAGAAGAGTTGTATGTCACGCAAGCTGCGGTGAGTCATCAAATAAAAACGCTTGAAGAGCATTTAGGCTTAAAGCTGTTTTTACGTAAAAATCGCTCGTTATTATTAACCGAAGAAGGCCAAGGTTACTTTTTAGATATTAAAGAGATTTTTACTCAGCTAATTGACGCAACCGAAAAGCTACTAGCCCGTGGTGCAAAAGGCTCGCTAACAGTGAGTTTAACCCCGAGCTTTGCGATTCAATGGCTTATTCCTCGATTGAGCTTATTTAACGAGTTACACCCTGAAATTGATGTGCGAATTAAAGCCCAAGATCAGGACGAAAACTCGTTAACAGACGATGTTGATATTTCAATTTATTATGGTCGCGGTCATTGGAGTGGCGTACAAGCTTATAAATTGCACACTGAATACTTAGTGCCACTGTGTAGCCCATTATTGTTGAGTGGCCCTAGAGCGCTTAACCAACCCAGTGATTTAGCAAACCATACCTTGCTACATGACACCACCCGTAAAAACTGGAAAACCTGGATGAAAACCGCCGGCGTACGTAATGTACAAGTTAACCAAGGGCCTATTTTTAGTCATTCATCTATGGTGCTGCAAGCTGCGGTACATGGCCAAGGTGTTGCAATAGGTAATAGTGTTTTAGCAAAACCAGATATTGATGCAGGACGTTTAGTGATCCCGTTCAATCACAGTTTAGAAAGTAAAAACGCCTATTATTTGGTGATCCGTGAGTCGCAAAATGAATTAGGTAAAATTGTGTCATTTAAAGATTGGATGTTAAGCCTAGTTGAGCAGGAGCAAGAATATTAATGAGCATCGAATGGGTTAGAAGTAGTCAGCAACCGGCAATCGCACAGTTTATATTTGCTCATGGCGCAGGGGCTGGCAGTGATTCTGAGTTTATGCAAATCATGGCTAAACAACTCAGTGAGTACGGTATTGACGTTGGCTTGTTTGATTTTGAATATATGCAAATTGCTAAACAAACTAACAAACGTCGCCCACCAGAGCGAGCGCCTAAACTACTTACTTATTTTGAACATATAGTGACTCAAGCTGATGCAAATTTACCGCTATTTATAGGGGGTAAATCAATGGGCGGGCGCATGGCATCGATGCTTGCCTGTTCGACCTCTCATCCTGTTTTAGGTGTGCTTGCGTTTGGTTATCCGTTTCATCCTCCGGGCAAGCCAGAAAAACTGCGCACAGATCACTTTGCAGACATACCATGTCCTTTTTTAGTACTACAAGGTGAACGAGACACCTTTGGCACCCGTGAAGAGCTTGCCACAATGGCAATGCCAAAACAGCCGCAGTATATATGGTTAACTGATGGTGACCACTCACTAAAACCACGTAAAAAAAGTGGTATAACTGAGCAACAAAACCTGAATGTTGCAGCAATGCAGGCGGCTAACTTTATCAAAAGCACCATTGAGAATGTAAAAGAGGAAAAACATGATTAAACTATTTTTACTCGCAGGCAGTTTTTTTTGTATGCTTTCAGTGATACTGGGCGCATTTGCTGCCCATGGTTTAAAAAGTCGCTTATCAGATTACGCTATTGGTATTTTTAAAACCGCCGCCGAGTATCAAATGGTACATGGGCTGGCACTGATTGCAGTGGCAATCTTAATAAAGTGTGGCATTAACTTAAGCATGGCAGGTGGTTTTTTTATAGCGGGTACACTGTTATTTAGTGGCAGCTTATATTTACTGGCTTTAACCGGCTTAAAGTGGCTGGGCCCAATTACACCTCTAGGTGGACTGTGTTTTATTATTGGTTGGATAGTTATTTTAGTGCAAGTTGCACGATTTAAGTTTTAAAGAGTTTAAGGGTTAATATGTCTAGTGTTGTGATTTACTGTCGTAGTGGTTTTGAAAGCGATGCCGCTGCTGAAATAACGTTTCACGCCGCCGAGCAAGGGTTTGCAGGGTATGTAAAAGCAAAACCAAATACCGGTTATGTTATTTATGAATGTTTTGAAGCGCAGCACAGCGACGAAATAATCAAAAAAGTTGATTTTAAAAATATGGTATTTGCACGCCAATGGTTTGCCGGTAACCTGATAGAAAATATGCCATTAGAGGATAGAGTGGGCGCTATTGTAGATGCCGCAAAAGACTTTACTTTATGCTCTGAACTACGAGTAGAAACACCCGATACCAATGAGGGCAAGGAGTTACTGACTTTTTGTAAAAAGATATCAACTCCGCTTAAAAAAGCGCTCGAGAAACAAAACACCGTATTGCGTGAACCAAAAGCCAATCGTCCAGTAATGCATGTGCTGTTTTTAGCTAATAATACTGCGTATGTGGGTCACTCTTATAGCTATAACAACTCACCTTTCTTTATGGGGATTCTGCGTTTACGTATGCCAAACGATGGCCCAAGCCGTTCAACCCTTAAGTTAGATGAAGCATTTAATGTATTTATTCCTGAGCAGCAGCGTGAGTCAAGAGTACAAGCTGGGATGCGCAGCGTTGATTTAGGTGCTTGCCCAGGTGGTTGGACTTATCAGTTGGTTCGCCGTGGTATGTTTGTTAGCGCGATAGATAATGGCCCAATGAATGAAAGTTTAATGGAAACAGGGCAAGTAAAACATTTTAGAGAGGATGGTTTTAAATACCGCCCAGAAAAAAGAAACATAACCTGGTTAGTTTGCGATATGGTAGAAAAGCCAACGAAAGTAACTAACTTGATGATTGACTGGGCAGTAAACGCCTATGCAAAAGAGCTTATTTTTAATCTAAAACTACCGATGAAAAAACGCTTTGATAGTGTGTATGAATGTCTAAAAATGATTAGAGAGGAAATGGCGAAGTTCGGTATCAGCTATGAATTACAAGCTAAGCATTTGTACCATGATCGTGAAGAGATAACGGTGCACTTAAACGTAATTAAAGTACCACAAAGCTTATATAGTTAATTGATTAGCGAGTATAAAAAATGGGCCAACAGGCCCATTTTTTTTAACTACGATATTGTGGTCGGTAATGCTCAACCCATAACCGTGTAGCGCCGCACACTGCCACAGGCATCACAATTAAATTTATAAATGGGATAGCGGTTAGCAGCATCACTGCAAAGCCAAACCCGTAAGATAAGCCTTGTTTGCTTTTTAAGTCATTTTTCATTTGAGTGAAGCTAACTTTGTGGTTATCAAAAGCATAATCTTTATATTGCACCGCATACATCCAGCAGGTAAAAAGCACCCAGAGCACTTGGCCTATTACCGGTAACACCCACAATAGAATAAAAAAGCCAATAGCGCGCGGGAGGTAGTAGCAAAGCTTAGTCCATTCTCGGCCTAGCATTCGCGGCACATCTTTGACTAAATCAGCTAATCCATCGTCGTTAATTTTTTGACCAGTTAAATACAGCTCAACTTTTTCACTTAGCAAGCCATTAAAAGGTGCGGCGATAAAGTTAGTAATAACGGTAAATAACATACTGTAACTAAACAGCACCACCAGTACAGCAATTGGCCACATTAACCATTCGAGCCAACTTAACCATTCTGGGAGCATGGTATTTACAGCATTAAAGCCATCACTCAGCCAGCCAAATAAAAAGAATAAGGAGCTACCAAATAATAAAATATTAATAAGTAGGGGGATTAGTACAAAGCGTTTTAGTCCTTTTTGACTAATTAACTTAAACCCGGAAAAAAAATATTCCATACCTTGCGTTATTTGCACACTAACCTCATCGATTATTTATCTTTTGGCTATTATAAATAGCCTGATGATTTTAAACAGTACTTTTAAGTAACAAAGTATTTAATAAATGGTATTTCAAATAGAATGATAATAAATTGTTAGCTTGGGCAATTGCTTTGAACTCTTCGAAAGTGCTTAATGAAATAAAATGCTCGGCAATAGACAAAATTACCATAGATGCTAATTTCAATATTATGTATAGTCAAAAGACTATAATAAATTATTATATAGAATATAGCGGCGCATTTAGCGTAAGTGACTGTTGAGGAATATAATTTGATTGAAATAATGAGAGTCAGAAAGCTGCTTTCTCAGCAACAAAATATATTATCTAAAATAGCCTTGGGTGCGCCACTTGATGAAGTACTTGAAAATATTTGTTTATCTATTGAGGAGCTTATTGAAGACTCCTCTGCGAAGTGCTCTATATTAACACTCAAAGGTGAACAGCTATTTCATAGTGCGGCGCCTAATATTACAAAGGGTTACTGTGAGGCAATTAATGGCGTACATATCGGCCCCAGTGTTGGCTCATGCGGTACTGCAGTGTATGAAAAAAAGCGAGTAATAGCCTCAGATATTGCAACATCACCCTTATGGGAAAACTATAAAGCGTTGGCATTGAGTTATGGTTTAAGGTCGTGCTGGTCAACCCCTATTATTTCAACCCAATCAGACATATTAGGCACTTTTGCAATTTATCATGACAGTGCCAAGTCACCGACACCACAAGATTTAGAGTTAATAGACTTTTTTGTTGATTTCACCAGTATTGCTTTAGAAAAGCACACAGAGTCACTAAAATCAAAAGTGTTACTTGCAGAATTACAGCAAAGTAATGAAAAGTTTAAAGCCTTCGCAAAAGTACTTCCCGATCTAACTCTTATTTTGAGTGAAGAAGGGGAGTATACCAACGTTTACGGCACTACTAATGAAAGTTTATATTTAAGCCAAGAGCATGTGATTAATCGTAATGTCAGAGATATTATGCCTCCCGAGGATGCTAATCCTATTATGGCGGTAATTGCCAAAACGCTTCAAACTAATGAAGTTCAAGTGTTTGAGTATCAGCTAAATATAAAAGGTAAACAACTTACATTTGAAGGACGAACAGCCCCGCTTGAAAGTTACCAACCTAATAATCCCTCTCAGCGACATGTAGTATGGATGGCCAGAGATATCTCTACTCGTAAAGCGGCAGAAGAAGAGGTGCAACGGTTAGCATTTTTTGACCCGCTTACAAACCTCCCGAACCGCAGAATGCTCAATGATAAACTCAGTATGTATGTTGAACAAATTAAGCAGTCTGATCACACGGGCGCACTCTTATTTTTAGATTTAGATAATTTTAAACGTATAAACGACTCATTAGGGCACAATGCCGGTGATGAAATACTGGTTGAGCTATCACAGCGACTAACGTGTGTTTTAAACCCAACAGATACCCTTGCCCGCGTTGGCGGTGATGAATTTATTATTCTCATTGAGAATGTAGGAGATAGCCATAAGCAAGCGAGTCTTGAATCAGAATTAATGGCTAAAGTGGTACAAAGCGTTTTTTATGACAAGTTTGAGATAGGGGATTTGGCGTTTCAAGTAAGCTGCAGTATTGGTATATGTTTAATTAATAACGCCAATGCCATTAGCGAAAATATTTTAAAATTTGCAGATACCGCCATGTATCGCTCTAAAATGAAAGGCGGTAATAGTAGTAGCTTTTACGATCCTGCACTGCAAACCTTACTGGAAAATCAAACTGAGCTTGAAACAGATATAGTCAGAGCGATTGCATGTGATGAATTTTGTGCTTACTTTCAGCCTCAATTATCAATTGATGGCAGTATTATTGGTGCAGAAGCACTCATACGATGGAATCACCCAACCAAAGGACTAATCTCTCCTAATTCGTTTATTCCGATTGCCGAGCAATTTGGCTTAATTCAAAAGTTACAAAACATTGTATTGCGCGATATTTGTATTTTACTGGAAATGCTGCGAGCTGATGACGTACTGAAAAACCAGTTTAATGTGTCTATTAACATTAGCCAGTGTCAGTTTAATTCTTCTACTTTAAAAGGAGAATTGTTTAAAGCGATTGAGACGTATGATGTATTACCCTCACAAATTAAATTAGAGATCACTGAGTCCATGTTAGCGGGTGATTTAATGAGTACGGTAAAGCAAATGAAAGAGCTAAAGTCGCAGGGATTTGTATTTTCAATTGATGACTTTGGTACCGGCTACTCGTGTTTAAAGCACTTGAGTGTTTTACCGATAGACGAACTAAAAATAGATAAAAGCTTTATTGATAAAGTGTTGGATAACGCATCGGGGCAAAGCATAGTTCAGTCTATTATTGGTTTAGGTCATAGTTTAGATATTAATATTGTAGCCGAAGGGGTCGAAAGTGCTGAGCAACTACATATATTAAAGTCTATGGGTGTAAACGCAGTGCAAGGGTTCTTATTTGCAAAACCATTAACACACAGCAATTACTTAAAATGGCATAAAGAGCACCAATAACATCGTGCTTGTTACTAACTGAGGCGACAAGTTTAGTTACCCCAATCAATAAGTCGCTTTGTTTAACCTCTAATTGGGCAGTAACGTTTGCTAACTTACTGCGTTTTAGCTCAAACAGAAATGTATACTTTTTGTTTGTTTGCTAGCTAAGTGTAATGAGTTTTTTACTATTTTGTAACAGTTGCACAAATCATTGCTGTGGCATTGGTTTAGCGTTTTTAACGCGTTAAACTAGTCAGGAATTGGCAATAAGTCTACTTGTTGTGACATTATCTAAACGTAAACACGACAGGTACTTGAAACTTGCTTTTGAGTTGCTTTTTCGTTCGTTGTAACTATGGTTTAGGGTTATGTCATGGTATGTCGCTATGTCGGTAACTGTAAAAAACCATTAGGAGCGATAAATGAATACCACGAAAGCAGCTTTAAAGTCGGGTGAAATACACTCTCCCCGAGTAAAGTTTCTGGAAGGGGTTGATATACCCGTTTTTTTAATCAGTGGCGGTATATTAGTTTTATTTGCCGCGCTGGCACTGTACGACATAAAACTGATGTCGGATTGGATAAACTCTGCCTTCGCCTTCTCCACCAAAATATTTGGCGCCTTTTGGCAAGTTCTGCTGTTATTAACCTTTGTGATTGGCATATTTTTAGCCGTAGGCCGCACCGGTTCAGTGGTGCTCGGCGGTTTAAAAACCCCTGAAATATCTACCTTCAAATGGATCAGTATAATTATGTGTACTTTGCTTGCAGGTGGCGGTGTATTTTGGGCCGCAGCAGAGCCAATGGCACACTTTATTTCTCCGCCCCCGTTATTTGGTGGTGAAACTGGCACAAAGGATGCCGCCTACAACGCTCTTGCACAAAGCTTTATGCATTGGGGCTTTTTAGCCTGGGCTATTTTAGGTAGTTTGACCGGCATTGTTTATATGCATCTCCATTACGAAAAAGGATTACCGCTTAAACCGCGCACTTTGCTTTACCCGGTATTTGGCGATCGCGCAATGAAAGGTGCGCTTGGTACTATTCTTGATGCATGTTGTGTACTCGCTGTGGTTGCTGGCACTGTTGGTCCTATTGGTTTTTTAGGTTTACAAGTGAGTTTTGGTCTAGAAAAATTGTTTGCCATTCCTGATACCTACACCACGCAGGTGGTTATTTTATTTAGCTTAATTGGAATTTACACACTTTCAGCGGTAAGTGGGGTTACCAAAGGTATTCAGCTACTAAGCCGTTTTAATGTTGTACTGGCAGTGTTGCTGATGTTGTTTATATTACTAATGGGGCCAACTGCGTTTATTATCGACAGTTACATTCATTCCTTTGGTTTGTATTTAGATAACTTTATTCCTATGGCTACATTTCGTGCCGATAAACCGTGGCTAGACTGGTGGACTGTATTCTTTTGGGGCTGGTTTTTAGGTTATGGCCCATTAATGGCTATGTTCGTTGCACGTATATCCCGTGGACGTACTATTCGTGAAATGATTTTACTTATTTCTGTGGTTGCCCCTGTGATCACGTGTTTTTGGTTTACTATTGTTGGCGGCTCAGGCATATTTTTTGAATTAAATAATCCTGGCGTTATATCAGAGCCTTTTGCTGGGCTTAATTTGCCAGCGGCATTGTTAGCCATCACTGAGCAGTTACCTATGGGATTTGTTGTGTCGGTGTTATTTTTAGTACTGACCACTATTTTTGTGGCAACAACAGGTGATTCAATGACGTACTCGGTATCTATGGTAATGACGGGTACCGATCACCCACAAACCTCTATTCGAGTGTTTTGGGGGATTATGATGGGGGTGATGGCGGCGTTGCTTATTTCTATAGGCGAGGGCGGGATTTCAGCCTTGCAGTCGTTTATTGTGGTCACTGCGGTGCCAGTTTCGTTTGTGTTACTACCTTCGTTGTGGACAGCACCACAAATAGTTAAGAAAATGGCAGACGAACAAGGGCTTTAATAATTGATAAAGAGCGCTAATAAGCGCTCTTTTTCTGGGTACATCATATTCTCACCTTGTTATTGAGCTATTTATTATCCTAGCAATAAACTAACCCACTAAAAATAACTTAGCCTAAGTAGGTTGTTCATTCCTATCGATACGGTATAGTTTAAATATATTTAAGCATAACCTTGAGATAAACCATGCAGTTAGTCGACTTAGACCCTTGTGATCAGGATGTGATCAACGTATTTGCTGACATAGATCGACTTATTAGCTCATTATATCCTGTAGCAACTTCACAAGCGCTTACAGTTAATGAGCTTGGTTTACCGGGCGTTTACGCTGTAGGGTTAAAAAATCAAGACGGAATAGTTGCCTGTGGCGCAATAGTAAAGCAATTTGATGGTAGCTGGTATGGCGAAATTAGACGGCTTTACGTAAAACCTAGCTATCGCGGAAAAGGCTTATCGCGGCGTATTATGCAAATTTTATTGCACTATGCAGGCGAAGAAGAAATCCCAATCATAAAACTAGAAACAGGACCAAAGCAAATACAATCAATCCATCTTTATGAGAATTTAGGGTTTGTGCAATGTGCCCCTTTTGGTGAATACACAGAAAACCCGAATAGCTTATTTATGGAGCTTGCGCTCAGCTAATATTGCTTTGTTTGAAGCTTTTATTTATCAATTTCAATCCTAACTCGTTACGAGTAGAAATACTTGTTGGACATGAATCACTATTTTTCTTTTAATGCGCGGCAACTAGCCGGTTTGGCATTCATAAATAAAAGAGAAAGATAAATGAAAGAGACAACATCACTAGAACAAGCTCGTACGAGCTACAACGTTCGTCATTGGAGCCAAGGTTTTTTTGGTATTAATGATCAAGGTGATGTGTATGTTGCGCCAAAGGCTGATGCCCCACAGCAAACCATTGCACTAACAGAGATTGCTAAGCAACTTGAAGAAAAAGGCTTAAGTTTGCCAGCGTTAGTTCGCTTTCCACAAATTTTACACCATCGCGTGCATAGCTTATGTGGTGCATTTAATACTGCTATAGAAAGCTATGGTTACCCAAAAGACTACCTATTAGTTTATCCGATTAAAGTTAACCAACAACGTGAAGTTGTTGAAGAAATTGTTGCCAGCCAAGCACAAGTAGAAAAAAAACAGCTGGGTTTAGAAGCAGGCAGCAAGCCAGAGTTATTAACTGTATTAGCGCTGGCTGAAAAAACCAGTGCGGTGATTGTGTGTAATGGCTACAAAGATAAAGAATATGTGCGCTTAGCGTTGATTGGCGAAAAGCTGGGCCATAAAGTGTATATCGTACTTGAGAAACTGTCTGAGCTGGACATGGTACTTAGCCAAGCTAAAGAATTAAATGTAAAACCACGCATTGGTATTCGTGTGCGTTTAGCATCGCAGGGCAAAGGTAAATGGCAAGCCAGTGGCGGAGAAAAATCTAAGTTTGGTTTATCTGCTTCTCAAGTTCTGTATGTAGTAAACCGTTTAAAAGAAACAGATCAGCTAGATTTAGTCCAACTGGTGCATTTTCACTTAGGTTCGCAAATGGCCAACATTCGTGATGTGCGCTTAGGTGTAAGCGAGGCTGCGCGTTTTTATTGTGAATTACGTAAGTTGGGTGCACACATAGAGTGTCTTGATGTAGGCGGCGGTTTAGCGGTTGATTACGACGGCACGCGCAGTCAATCACACAACTCAATGAATTACAGTTTAGCTGAATACGCAAATAATATTGTGTACACCATCGGTGATATTTGTAAGCAGTATGAACAGCCTTTCCCTACCATTATTTCAGAGTCGGGAAGAGCATTAACGGCGCATCATGCAGTGCTTATTTCCAATGTAATTGGCACCGAAACGTATACACCAGAAGAAATAGAAGCACCAGCTGACGAAGCTCCGCAGCTACTTAAAAACATGTGGACGTCATGGCAACAACTGCATGTGCTTACTGATGACCGTGCATTAATTGAAATTTTTCACGACAGCCAAGGTGATTTAGCCGAAGCGCATAGTCAGTTTGCGATGGGATTATTAGATTTAACCCAACGCGCATGGGCCGAGCAAATTAATTTGCGTGTGTGTTATGAGCTTAATAAGTTAATGGATAACAAAAATCGTTTCCATCGTCCGATTATTGATGAACTGAATGCGCGTTTAGCGGACAAGTTTTTTGTAAATTTCTCATTGTTTCAGTCATTGCCTGACGCGTGGGGAATTGATCAAGTGTTTCCAGTATTGCCATTAAGTGGTTTAACGCAAGCACCGCAAAAGCGTGCGGTGTTATTGGATATTACTTGTGATTCTGATGGCGCTTTAGAGCACTATGTTGATGGTCAAGGTATTGAAAGTACATTGCCAGTACCTGAGTTCACAGCAGATAAACCATATTTGATGGGGTTTTTCTTAGTAGGTGCCTATCAAGAGATTTTAGGCGATATGCATAACTTATTTGGTGATACGCACAGTGCTATTGTCAATATGGATGAGCAAGGTATTGCTAGCATTACAGAAATTAATCATGGTGATACTGTGGCTGACATGATGCGTTATGTACATTTAGATGTTGAAGGTTTTCAGCAGTCATACGCGCAGTTAGTCAGCGCAAAAATTACAGCAGATGAACAGCAAAGCGTTTTAGACGAGTTGCAAAGCGGCCTTGATGGCTACACTTATTTAGAAGAGTTATAAGCAATGTCTAGCTTGTTTGGCCATGTTGACCACTCATTATACTCAAATGGGATGACGTTTTTACGCCGTCCTATGGTACAAAACATTAACGCGATTGAAGCCGATGTAGTGGTATTGGGTCTACCGTTTGATTTAGCCACTTCAGGGCGCCCTGGTGCTCGCTTAGGGCCTGATGCTATTCGCAGAGCGTCAGTGCATTTAGCGTGGGAAGATACCAAATACCCGTGGACATTTCCGTTGTTTGAGTGCTTAACCGTAGCGGATGCTGGCGACTTTACTTATCCGGTGGGCGACCCTGAATATTTTACCGCGCAATTAGAAATGGCGGCAGAGCAAATACTTCGCCAAGGTAAAACATTATTAGGCTTGGGTGGCGATCATTTCGTAACCTTACCACTATTGCGCGCACATGCAAAAATTCATGGCAAAATGGCATTAGTTCACTTCGATGCGCATACCGATACCTATAGCAACGGCTCGCGTTTTGATCACGGCACCATGTTTTATCATGCGCCAATGGAAGGGTTAATTGATGTTAATCACAGTATTCAGCTCGGCATTCGTACTGACTTTGATCAAAGCAGGCATGAGTTTGCAGTGATTGATGCCATGCAAGCCAATGATCTGCATGCGAATGATATTGCAGCTCAGATTATTGAGCGAGTGGGTGATTTACCGGTTTACTTAACCTTTGATATAGATTGTTTAGACCCCGCCTTTGCACCAGGTACGGGCACACCCGTGTGTGGTGGTTTAACCTCTGATAAAGTGCTTAAAATCTTACGCGCACTGAAAGGGGTTAATATGGTGGGAATGGATGTGGTTGAAGTATCCCCGTCGTACGACCAAAGTGAGCTTACCGCCATTGCCGCTGCAACGATTGCCAGTGAATTACTGCATTTGTGGGCATTTAAGCATAAATATTAATATGTGTTAATGCAGTTTAAAAAGCGCTAATTTGGCGCTTTTTTTGTATGAAAATAAAAGACTATTAAAACTGCATATTGTGCTTTTTAGCATAAATAAAAAACACCGGAATTTCGATTATGACGTAAGTTAAAAAAGTAAACCAAAACCAATTAACTTCAAATATTAACCAGCTAAATTGCACGCCTGAGTTGTAATAAAGAGTAGATGCAATTAATAGTGTAATGCCTGTTGCAAATAAATCTTGCACCGATACTTTTTTAAAGCTGCTGCCTGCAAAGCGCGGATAAATAAATCCGTAGCCAAGCGTTATCATAATGATAACTAATAACAATAAATTCAGTTCAGGGGTCATTGTGGTTTATATTGCCTCGCATATTCTATTCGCTCTTGGGAACTTGGGTGCGTTGATAAATACTTTAACCAAGCATCATCATAGCTCCCTTCTTGCGCTTGTAAATTCTTTTCCAGTGCTTCAATTGCATCAGCAAAGTCGTGGTTAGAATAGCCTAATTTTAAAAGGTTTTTAATCGCATATATATCGGCTTCTTGTTCCATATCTCGCGAAAACGCTTGTTGTAAAAAAGATGAACCAGAGCCAAGCACGACTTCTAATATACCTTCTAAGTCACCAAAAATAACTGCAAATACAACGGTGCTCGCTGCAGCTTGTGCTGCAAGGCGAATGCTGTGATGGTGCTGAACATGACCAATTTCATGAAGTAAAATAGCACGCAGGGCATCAGGGTCATTTTTTAATAGATCAACAAGTTCGTCAGTTACTACAACCCGACCATTTGGAAGAGCAAACGCATTAGCTGAAAAATAATCAGACTGATAAAAAGATAGCCTAAACTTTGCACTGTCTAAATTGAGCGAGTTAAGCATTAAACGCCATTGTTGCTGTATTTCTGATTGCTTATTAGTGGAAAGTTGAGAAGGTTCCAATGCGACTTTTTCTATTACACTGAGCGTTTGCTCTCCCATCGTTTCAATTGTCGAGGCAGGTGCTAAGTTAACGCTATAAACTGCTACTGATGGTATTAAGCGGTATAAAATTAACCAAAGCAATAGGGGAATTAGCAGCACGGATGCAACAATAAGAATCTTATTTTTTTCTAAGCGTTCACTTAGTCCATGCTCTTTAAGCGCGAATGGCCACCTAAATTCTACATCTTGAGGAATAAATCGCCCACCATCAGCAAAATTTAACTCTGACGCCATGCCAGGTAACGGGCTATCAAGTTGGCAATTGTCTATTGTTGATGCAAGTAACGTCGTATTCTCAGAGTCAACAAGTGTTATTTGCTCATGGGAAAGGTGTGCATAGCTTTTAATATGTTGGCTGCTATTAGGGTAATAATAACAGCCAAAAATAGGATAATTACTCATTAGGTGAGTGAAATATCAATATCAAACACATTGGCCGCTTCTTCAGCAAATGATGACTGCTCATTTTGTGCAACATCAATCAACGAAAGTGCGCCGCTATAAATAGTGACTTCAGTAACCGATGCTAACAGCTTTGCTCTGCGTACTTTAGCCCAAGGGTAGGCCAGTCCTAAGGTAAATATAATTGCCAATACATTAGTAAATAGTAAGATGGCATAGTCAATGGCTTTTAAGTTCGAATCAAAGGTAGCGACTTCTGTAAATTCGCTGTTATTAAAAATATGATTTCGAATAAGCGAATGATAAACAGCGCCTACCAGTGTTAAAAACGCAACATACAACGTAGCAATTAATAGCGGCACTACAATTGTCGAAAGGCTAAAGTTTTGTGTGTTTAAGTTATCGATAGTTAAGGCACTTGCACCAGCAAAGAAGCCAAAAATAACTAAGCCACCTATTGCAACTCCTAGGGTAATAAGTGCTGCGATGTAATAGCGTTCTCCTTGAAGATTTACTGTAAGTGGTTTATTTCCATAGCTGATGTTTTCATGCATATATTGATCAATTCGCTTTAATACATACGGCAGTAATAGATGTAATGTGAATACACTTGCAATAGGTAATAAAACAAAGTTAATAAATGCATCCCCGTAATTACCTGAAAAGGCAAAGCGTACATTACGATGGCGAGTCATACGCATATTAAAACGCAGACCTTGGTTGATGATCCACGGCAATAAAAATAAAAAGCCAATAGCAAATAAAAGGCCTATCGCTGGTGCGAGGCTGCTAAGTAAGGTGTAAATTAAAAATGCGATGACCGCTAAAATGCGTCCTTTTAAAATTTGTATTGGGGTCGCTAGATAGTCAAAGCTATGGCCGTCGATACGCGTATGACCGTAAAAATAACGATAGGTGCGAACTTTTGCCCATGCCGAATAAATTCCGAGAGTAATAATACTCAGCAGTATATTAACAATCCATATACCAAAAAATTCGCCGGCTTTGCCGCTAAATTGTACTTTACCGCTAAAAATAGCAGGGGGTGTTTGATTTGACTCAGATGAAGTTGGGTGTACTGGTTCCATTTTAAAAATATATCCATGTTGTTTTTTGTAAATTTACCTTTTTTAGATAAAAAAAACAATCTTTATAATTAGCTAGCTGATTGTAAGTAGGCTATTTTTATTGCTTTTACTGTTTATGGGGCTGCACTTTAAGTCACCTCTGGTATACTGTGCAGATAATTTAATGGGGCTGTCATGATTTCAAAAAACCAACTTAAACTTATTCGCCAGCTTGGCCAAAAAAAGTATCGCAAGCAATTTAACCAATACTTAGTACAAGGCGAAAAAAACGTACTGGAGTTATTAAATAGTCCATTAAAAGTAAACGATGTATTTGCAACGCAAAGCTTTATTGATAATAACCAAAGCACATACCCTCATACGCATTTTATTACAGCAGATGAAGAGCAGCTAACAAAGGCCAGTACTTTGGTAAGTAATAATGCGGCTATTGCAATTGTTGATATGCCAAGCATCGCATTACCAGATGAAAACAGTTTAATATTAGCCTTAGATGGCGTATCTGATCCTGGTAATTTAGGTACCATCATTCGCGTGGCTGATTGGTACGGTATAAAACATATTGTTGCTAGCACTGACAGTGCCGATCCGTATAACCCAAAAACAATTAGCGCCACAATGGGGTCGTTCGTTCGCGTATCGGTAAGCCAAGTTGAATTGCCTGAATACTTATCTACATTAAACATGCCTATTTATGGTGCATTTTTAGATGGCCAAAGTGTGCATAGCACTAAATTTAGTGGCCAAGGTGTATTGCTTATGGGCAGTGAATCACATGGAATACGCGAGCAGTGTGCAAAATTAGTGAGCAACAAAATAACCATTCCGGCTTTTGGCGGTGCAGAGTCGCTTAATGTAGCAATGGCCACGGGTATTATTTTAGATAATTTTAAACGCCAAGCTTAACTTTTTAGCTATTTATGCGTTAAGTTACTTATAGTAAAAAACAATAATAAATCGGTAATAACAATAAAATGCGCTTAAGCACTATTAAATTAGCGGGCTTTAAATCGTTTGTAGAGCCCACTAAAATTCCATTTCCTGACCAAATGACGTGTGTTGTCGGCCCTAATGGCTGTGGCAAATCAAACGTCATTGATGCGGTGCGATGGGTGCTTGGTGAAAGCTCAGCTAAAAATTTACGTGGCGATGCCATGACCGATGTCATTTTTAATGGCTCTACTAACCGCAAGCCCATTTCGCAAGCCTCCGTTGAATTAATATTTGATAATACCCAGGGTAAGTTACCCAATACTTTTGCTGATCGTAACCAAGTGGCTATTAAGCGTTTGGTGACTCGCGATGGTCAGTCATTGTACTTTCTAAATGGCAGTAAATGCCGAAAACGTGATATTATCGACATATTTTTAGGCACGGGCCTTGGGCCGCGAAGCTACGCTATTATTGAACAAGGGATGATCTCACGTTTAATTGAGAGCAAACCGCAAGAGCTACGTGTTTTCTTAGAAGAAGCCGCAGGGGTCTCTAAATACAAAGAGCGCCGCCGCGAAACGCAAACACGCATAAAAAGCACCCGAGAAAACCTAGAGCGACTGCTTGATGTTCGTCAAGAGTTACAAAACCAGCTTGATAAACTGGCGGTACAATCGGTTGAGGCTAAAAAATATCGCGAACTTAAATCCCAAGAGCGCACCTTAAAGGGGCAAATAGCGGTATTAAAATGGCAAAAACTGCATCAACAACAGCTCGATAAAAGTGCGCAAATAAAAAAGCTGGATGACCAAATCAGCTTCTTTAAAACGGCGCATTCAGGCCATGATGATGTTCTGGCAAGCCTTGATGCTCAAGTGCAAGCTCAACAAGATAAACTCGATGATGCACAGCAACAGCAGCATCATACGCATACTGAATTGACTCGCAGCGAACAGCAGCAGATTAGCATTAAGCAACAAACGCTGTCACTGAAACAAAATTTAGCCAAGTTAGAGCAACAAAAAAACCAAAGTGAAGAAGTCAAAACGCAGCAACAAAGTCTCTGCCAAGAGTTAGATGACAACTTGCAACAGGCTGTAGAGCATAACTTAATGTGTAGCGAGCAGGTTTTAGAACTTACCGATGAGGTTAATCGGCTGCTGGAGATTAAAAATACCGACACATCACAGTGGCAATCACTAACAGAAGACTATCAGCAATTAAATAATCAGCAGCTAGCGCATGCAAATGCAGTAAAACATACAGAACAGAAAATCAGTTATGTTAAGCAACAACTAACGCAGCTTGATGAGCAAATAGATGAGTTAAAACGCAGTGAGATAGAGCAGCAATTAATTCAGCAACAGCAGCACAGACAAACGTTAACAGAGCAGCTGGCTAACGCGCAAACTGCTCATAGTAGAGGTCAAAGTGCTCAGGCAATACAGCAGCAACAGCTTGATGAAGCTCAGCAGCAATGGCAGCATTTATCTCAGCAAGTTAATGAACTAAAAGCCGGTATAGCAGGGCTAAAAACTACCCTTGGACTTGAAAAAAACAGCGATAAAACTTTAACTTTATTCAAGCAGTTAACTGTTCAGCCTGGTTATGAGTTTTTAGTAGAGCAGGCGCTGTCATCACTTGAGCACATTCATATTTCACCAGGTAAAGCAAAAAATAGCACGTGGCAAATACCCTCACAGTCTGTGGCAAGCAATAGTATTGCTGCCTTTATTAGCGCTGGTATCTACCCCGAGTTATTAAACCATATTGCTTATGATGCCGAGGGTCAAACACACCATCTTAACGATGCCAGTTATATTGCAGTGATGGACAAGCAAGGGGCGTTACATGGTCGAAATTGGCATCTCAGTGGCGAAAAAAATGCAGAAAATTCCTTATTATTAATGCACAAAAAGCTCAAGCAGCAAGAAACCTTACTTGAGCAACAACAACAGGCATTGACGGACGCACACTCCACACTTGAAGAACATCAAGCGCAAGCTGTATTAATAACCGAGCAGCAAAACGAGCGCAAAGACACTATTCATCAATTAGCACAACAACTTGCTGTAGCAACAACGCGTGGTGATATGCTCAAAGCGCAAGCTGATCAACATCAGCAACAGGTGACCAAATTACAACAACAACGTCAGCCACTGCTAGAACAACAGCAGCAGTTAAGCGAATTGTTGGGCGAAGAGCTTGATAAAAATGAACAGCTTGCAGAGCAGTTAGAGGCCTTAGCTGTAGAGCTTAACCAAGCCGATAGCACACGAATAAATAGTGATGAACGTTACAAACAAGCTTTAAATAATGCTGAACAGTATAAAACGCAAGCACATCAGGCAAACCTTAATGAGCAAAAAGTGCGTAGTGAGTGGCAGCTCAGTCAAACCAAGTTGAACCATGCCGAACAAGCATTAACAATGGCTGTAGAAGGAACGCAAGAGCTAATAGAGCAAATTGAGGCGTTACTTATTCCTGAGCAAGAGCTTGCACTAACTATTGAACAATTATTAGTGCAGCACCAACAAGGCGAACAAACCCTTGTGGATATTCAACAGCAGTTAGCTCAAGCAAAACAAGAATTACAAACCAAACAAGCGAGTTTAAAAACGTCACAAACTGAGCTGGTGGCATTACAAGAGCAACACCAGAAGCTGAGTATTGAAGAGCAAAGCCTATTAATAAAAGCGCAAGCGGTACTTGAGCCACTTAGAGAGCTTAATCAAAATTTAAAACAGGTTTTAGCAGAGCTTCCTGCAGAGTTGTCATTAAATGCAGCGCAAAATCAACTTGCTGGAGTCAGTAATCAGCTAGATCAATTAGGAGCCGTTAACCTTGCAGCCATTGATGAATTTGAACAAGCTAAGCAAAGAAGTGATTATTTAAATAATCAGCTGGATGATTTAACCCAGGCATTGACAGCTTTAGAAGGCGCTATTCATAAAATAGATCGTGAAACTAAAACGCGCTTTAAGTCTACCTTTGACCAAGTAAATCACGATTTTGGCCAGCTTTTTCCAAAAGTATTTGGCGGCGGCAGTGCTTACTTAGAATTAACCAGTGACGATTTACTCGAAAGTGGTGTTAGTATAATGGCAAGACCTCCGGGTAAAAAAAATTCGACAATTCATTTGTTAAGTGGTGGAGAAAAAGCGCTGAGCGCATTATCATTGGTGTTTTCTATATTCAGGCTCAATCCAGCTCCATTCTGTATGCTGGACGAGGTAGATGCCCCATTAGATGATGCCAATGTGGTCCGTTTTTGCCGATTGGTTGAAGAAATGTCACAATCTGTGCAGTTTATTTATATAAGCCATAATAAAATTGCAATGGAAATGGCGGGTAGATTAACGGGTGTAACCATGGCAGAGCCAGGCGTGTCGCGCATGGTTGCTGTAGATATTGAACAAGCGGTGCAACTTGCACATGCATAATTTTATAGTCATTTGCTAGTTGTTTTGGGTAAAATGATGGCAGTTAGGCATATTAATAATAAAAGGTGAGGGGATGGCCGAAGAATTAAGATGGGTTTTAATTGTGATCAGTGTGTTTGTCATTGGTGGCTTATTAATACACGGTTTGTGGTCAGTAAGAAAAAAAGAGAATGCTGAACTCCCTGCAAGCGAGCGAGTTGAACCTGTTCAAGAACAGCAGCCTTCATCTGTGCATACTGAGCCACAAGAGCCAACGTTAGCGCAACGAGAAGAGCCACAAATGAGTGAGTTAAACTTCAGTGCTGATGAGCCACAAATAGATGTTAGCCCAGCTGATACAGCTATTGAAGATGACCTTGAAGTCGTAACCGAAGAGGCTGTTGATACACAACAAGACGCCCCTAAAGATGTTTCAGACTTTGTGATTGTGCATATTCAAATGCCAGAAGGACTGACCATGCAAGGCAGTAAATTACTGCCAGCAGTTAACACGCTAGGTTTTAAATATTCAGAAGAAGGCTTTTTTAATCGCCATCTAGACCCTGCAGGCCAAGGGCCGGTGTTATTTAGACTGGTAAATATGTATAACCCTGGCACGTTCGATATTGATAATATGGAACAGTTTAGTACCGCAGGCGTGAGCTTATTTATGACACTGCCATGTGATGGCGATGGCCTTGCTGCGTTTAATATGCTGCACAGCGCCGCTAAGAAGCTAGCAGATGAATTTGGAGCTGAAATCTTGGATGCTGAGCGAAACGAAATGACGGTAGAGCGTATTCGTCAATATGTTGAGCAGGTTCGCGCATTTTCTGCGTAATATACGCATAAGTTAAATTTTGTAAGCCACTGGGCGTTCACTCGTCAAAGTGGCTTTTTTTATGTTTTTGAGGTCTACATGGTAAGCAGCATTAGTGAGCAAATTAATCATCTTCGTACCACGCTTGAGCAACACAATTATAGTTATTATGTGCTTGATACACCCAGCATACCCGATGCCGAATATGATCGCTTATTACGTACTTTGAGCGAATTAGAAACCCAGCACCCTGAGTTTTTAACCGCCGATTCACCTACTCAAAAAGTAGGTGGGGCGGCGCTTGCCAAGTTTGAGCAAGTAGCACACCAAGTGCCTATGTTGTCGCTTGATAACGCTTTTGGTGAAGACGAATTCAGTGGTTTTAATCGTCGTATTAAAGAGCGTTTAATGAGCACCGACGAGCTTACATTTTGCTGTGAGCCTAAACTGGATGGCTTAGCGGTATCGATTATTTATCGCGATGGGGTATTAGTGCAAGCAGCGACTCGTGGCGATGGTTTTACTGGCGAAAATATTACCCAAAATGTAAAAACAATTCGCAATGTGCCATTAAAGTTACGCGGTGATGATTACCCGCGTGAGCTTGAAGTGCGCGGTGAAGTGTTTATGGATAGCGCGGGCTTTGAAAAATTAAATGCCGAAGCAGAAAAGCGCGGTGACAAAGTTTTTGTAAACCCACGTAATGCGGCAGCGGGCAGTTTACGCCAGCTAGACTCAAAAATTACCGCAAAACGACCACTGATGTTTTATGCCTACAGCACCGGATTGGTCGCCGATGGCACATTACCTGAAGATCATTACCAGCAACTTGCCAAGCTTACCGACTGGGGATTACCACTGTGTCCAGAAACAAAACTAGTTGAAGGCCCAAAGGCCGCGCTTGCCTATTATAATGACATTTTAACGCGCCGTAGCGAGCTAAAATATGAAATAGATGGCGTGGTAATAAAAGTAAATAAAAAAGCCCTACAAGAACGCCTAGGCTTTGTTGCGCGTGCGCCGCGCTGGGCTATTGCTTATAAGTTTCCGGCACAAGAAGAAATAACACACTTACTAGACGTAGAGTTTCAAGTAGGGCGTACTGGGGCTATTACCCCTGTTGCGCGACTAGAGCCGGTATTTGTTGGTGGTGTTACGGTATCGAATGCAACGCTGCATAATGCTGATGAAATTGCCCGTTTAGGCGTAAAAGTGGGCGACACTGTGATTATTCGTCGCGCTGGGGATGTGATCCCACAAATTACCCAAGTAGTGCTTGAACAACGCCCAAGCGATGCAAAAGAGATTGTGTTTCCAACTATGTGCCCAATTTGTGACTCGCACGTTGAGCGGGTTGAAGGTGAAGCTGTTGCACGTTGTACAGGCGGCTTGGTATGTCAAGCACAGCGCAAACAAGCGATTAAACATTTTGCCTCACGTAAGGCTTTAGATATTGACGGCTTAGGCGACAAAATTGTTGATCAATTAGTTGACCGAGAGCTGATCAAAACGCCTGCTGATTTATTTATTTTAAAGCAGGGACACTTTGAGTCACTTGAACGAATGGGACCAAAATCAGCAAAAAACTTAGTTGCGGCGCTTGATGATTCTAAAACCACTACCTTAGCAAAGTTTTTATATTCACTGGGTATTCGTGAAGTCGGTGAGGCCACAGCTCAGAATTTGGCTAATCACTTTTTAACGCTTGAAAACGTGATTGATGCCAGCATTGAACAACTAATAGAAGTAAGCGATGTAGGTGAAATAGTGGCGAAGCATGTTCGCGGCTTTTTTGCTGAAGAGCATAACCTGACAGTGGTAAACGAATTAATAGCGCAAGGAGTAAACTGGCCACAGTTAACAGCGCCATCAGAGCAAGAACAGCCGCTAGCGGGTTTAACTTATGTGCTAACTGGGACGCTTAATACGCTTAATCGTAATGATGCAAAAGCGCGCCTACAACAATTAGGCGCCAAGGTTTCTGGCAGTGTTTCAGCAAAAACAGATGCCTTAGTGGCGGGCGAAAAAGCCGGCTCTAAGCTCACCAAAGCGCAAGAGCTTGGTATAGAAATACTGACAGAGGATGATTTAATTACTTTGTTAGAGACTCATAATGGCTAGTTTTACAAATATACTTAATACCTTGTTAATTGACCTAGGCCAATGGTTACAGGGCTATTTGCCGCATTTATCACTGCTTTTAATGGTGTGCTTAGTGTCGCTGTATGCGGATGACATTTTAAAGTTAACCAAAGGCGTCGTAGCTAGGCGCCACTTTATTATTAGGGTGGCGTGTTTTGTGTTGATAACTGCGTTTGGCTTTGGCTTGTTAGTGGTGTGGTTAAGCCCACTGCTAACTAAAGCTTTACTGTTTTTTGGCACTAAGTGGTTAGCGCTTACCTTATTAGTGGCATTTTTTATTTTGGGCACTATTGCCGATAGGAAAAATCAGTTGTGAGTCGATATGGGCCTGAATACTGGGATAAATATGGTAGCTATCGTACGCCATTAGCGTTTCACTTGAGTATTTTAGTACTATTGCGCGCCTATTTTATTTGGGTAATAGCCGCGTTGAGTCGTCGACCTGAGCTTGATTTAATGTCATTGTTTTTTAAGTCAAAAGATGATTTTTTTATTGCTATAGCGATCGGTGCTGTAGCCATTGTACCCACTATTTTATTTTGTTTACGAAGGCCAAGAGACTCGCATCAAGTAACACAACGCTTGGCGCGTATTTGGCGGTATATGCGTTGGCCGCTGATTGCGTGTGCATTAATTGATTTGTCGTGGTTAAGTATTCAAGCAGCCCATAGCCATTATCGCTTCTCATTGTTTTTAGCTGTGCAAATGGTGATTGTATTATGGGTGTTGTGGTATTTGGCAAAAAGTCGTTACTTAAGTGTTTTCTTTAGTGATTGGCCCGAGCCGACAGAAAAAGCAACTGATAAAAAGTAAGAGGGCTTATGCACAGTATCAATAAAAAAATAGCACAAGTAATTGCTTTAATAGGGCTCGTAATTATAGCGTGTGGCTATTTTTTTTCTTTAGGCGAATTCCTTTGGTTTAAAGCTGGGTTAGTAATGTGGGTTGTGGTGTTTTGTTCGTGTTGTTACCGATTAACGCCGTTGTTTAAAATGCGCAATCCGCTGCGTAATTTTATTCAACGCGATGCGCAGCACTTATTTGTTTTTAGTTTAACAGGGCTGTTTGATAAAAAAAATGGCCCGCATTGGTTAGTCATCAGTAATATTGAGTCGATAGAAATAAGAAACGATGAACTAATAGTGCATAGTAATAATGACAGACAATTAAGCGTGAGCATTCCTGGCAGTCAAGCCCAATTGCATGCCTATGTAAGCCGTATACTTACAGCAACAGAAAAGCACACTATAGTCTTTAGATAACGTTGATCGTGGTATTAGCCACAGGCGTACCAGACTACAAGTAAATGATTGCTAGTTAAATTAATAACGTAATGAGGTTGTTATGTTGAAGTGGAACGATATTGTTAATTTTGCCAACCATGGCAATCCAACACCGGTTCGAAAAGTGGTTAAAACAGATCAGCAATGGCGCGAACTGTTAAACGAAGAGCAATATTATGTGACCCGTAAAAAGGGAACTGAACGACCAAATAGTTCGAGTAGTTGTACCTTGTTAGAGCCAGGTAAGTATGTGTGTGTTTGTTGTGACAACTTACTATTTGATGCAGATGAAAAGTTTGATAGTGGCACCGGCTGGCCTTCATTTACCCAACCGTCAACTGAGGAAGCGATTGGTTATGTCATGGATAATAGTCATGGCATGGAGCGAGTTGAAGTTGTTTGTAATGTGTGTGATGCGCATTTAGGGCATATTTTCCCTGATGGGCCACTTCCTACTGGTTTACGCTACTGTGTAAACGCACTGGCAATGAAAAAGCTCTAGGGTCTGTTGACCTTTCAAGGTTAAATTTGCAGCGGTCTGTTTGGGATTTAGGCAAGGCAGCGCCTATGTGGTGTGGTTACTCCCCATAAATAGGCGATAACGTAGCATTAATGCCAAACAGGCTCTAACTAATCTCTAGTTTCATTTCTTTAGCAATCTGAAGTAGTTTATCGAACCGCTCTGATTGCTCTTCTGCTAAGGGGGATTTTTTTAATAGTTTAAAGCACTTTTGGGCCAACAGACTATTGAAAGAGTCACCATGTTTTTTTGACTTATCCACTAAACATTGCAATAAATTAAGCGCAATACTTGGATTGTGTGGCATGACTCTAAATGCTTGGCTGAATGCCTCTAAGGCAACATTTAATTGGCCGCGCTCAAACTGCTTAACAGCATGATTATTGAGCTCTTTCGGCCCCATTTTAATATCACGTCTTTCACTTTGCTGTTGCTGTATATAACGCAAGTAAGTAGCATCGCTTCTACTTGGGTGACGTTCGCAATGATCAATTATTTGGCTAAATAGCGCTTGCGCCTTTTGGTGAAAACCTAATTCATGCAGTGCTTTTGCCTTGTCTAGGGCACCATCTACTGAACGTATTTGAGTATCGCTGTCATCAAGTTGCTCAATGAGCTGTTTCGCTTTTTTATGTTCATCTTTTAAATAATAAAGGCGTGCATTGAGCACATCAATTTGGGTTTGCGCATTACTGGTTGGGAATTGTGTTTTTAACTCATTAATATATTTATTTGTTTGACGAGAGATCCTGTTTATTTGGTCAGTTTGATCTGTGGTCAATGCAAAATCAATCCCAGCACGAGCAGCATTTAAATAAATGTCTGGGCTATCATGCATAGAGTACTTAGCGTAAGTGGCAATATCTTTTTGAGTTAAGTAGCTGGTTTCGTAATCTCTATTAATGAGCGATACGCTGTTAAGTGATTTTTGACGGTCTATATTACGTGGGGCAATATGTGCAGCTTGGCTTAAAAAGTCTTGGGCTAAATCAAATTGGTTTAGTTTTATTTCTAAACGCCCCAATAAGTCTAAGGCTATAAGTCGAGTCTCATTACGTTCAAGCATTGTTTTAAGCATGCGCTGAGCCAAAATATGCTCATTGTTAGCAATTAAGGCTTCTACCAATCCTACTTTTGCCCATGCAAACTTTTGCATATTCAAAACTGACTTAAAAAAATCTTTCGCTTCTTGGTTTTGTTTTAGCGCCAGTAAAATATTGCCTTTTAATCTAAGTAGAATAGGGCTGTATTTATTACTTTTATCGAGTTGGGCATTAATTTGTTTCAATGCTTTAGACTGGTTATCGTCATCAATTAAAGTGTATATAGCTTTTAAGTCGCTTTTACGTTTGAGAATACGCTCTATGCGCACTCTTAACTCTTGTACAGAGAAGGGTTTTACTAAAAAGTCATCGGGTTGAAGTTCTAATACACTGTGAACTAACTCTCCGCTAGTTTCCGCAGATGTAAAAATAAACCCAGTAGAGTGTTTTATTAATGCTTTAGCGCGTAATTCTTCATAAAGCTGGTAGCCATCTTGGCGTTTGCTTAGATTAAAAGAGCAAATTACCAAGTCAAATTCTTCATGTAAGCATTGTTCTTTTGCCGCTAGAGCATGATCTGCAAAACGCATATGTCCAAAGCCAATTTTTTCGAGCGACTGTTTCATGTAGCTTTGAGCAAGTGGCTGCTCTTCTACAATCAGTATTTTTGCTTCATTGAAAATATTTTTAGACATTGGCTTAAGCGTAATTGAATTTAACACAGACTATAATCAACAGTTTAGACGCTTACAAGGTAATTTAAAGATTCGCCTCGAAGATGAGAGCTTATTAAGCAAATTAATTCTAAAGGTTTATATTTTTATCTTAAAAGAGCTAAAAACCCATTTAAAGTAAATGAATAGCACGCGTAATAAAGTAAGTTTAAACAAAATGATTTTGGAGATAATAAAACTCGAAAGATAAATTTTTGGTATGTGATTGGAATACTGATTTTTTGAAACCGAAGAATTACTTGGTAACGAATTTCTAAATGGTAATTAATACTGAACTTGAACTAAAAGAGTGGAGGATAATGAATATTAAAATGGAAGGTGGTACTGGAGGATTTAGATTTTTGTAATATGCACCATTCAAAGAATGGTGGGTCGTACTGGACTTGAACCAGTGACCCTCGCCTTGTAAGGGCGATGCTCTCCCAACTGAGCTAACGACCCATATTACAAATTTACACATGTAACTATTTATATAATAAATTTTTATATGTGGTGGGTGATACTGGACTTGAACCAGTGACCCTCGCCTTGTAAGGGCGATGCTCTCCCAACTGAGCTAATCACCCACATATAAATTAATCAAAACTATTATAATAAATAGTACTGGACTTTAACCAGTGAACTTCGCCGTTACTTGTAAATAGCGGTGATGCTCTCATTTCTTGTAACTGAGCTAACGACCCATATTACAATTTTAATACAAATCACTATTAACATAATAATAGAT
>NZ_PNCV01000069.1:0-6064 GCF_005886925.1 Pseudoalteromonas sp. S3260 | reverse complement strand
GACCTCCGGCTACCCGATTAGCTGCGTTTTAAAATTGGCAATACTTCTGCTGTTTCAGTATCTAGCATTTCCAAAACGCTTTCAAAACCATGTATAGGTAACCAACCTAATTTCTCACATGCAGACGATGAATCATATACACGATCTAAGCTTTGAGGTAGCTGCCAATTTCTTTGTTTAAATGCTAGCGCTATTTCTGGACATTTACGTTTGATAACAGCTCCAGCTTCAGTGTATAAAGCTTCGCAATCAGAAAAATGAAAAGGTGTTGCACCTGAGATTATAAAACGATTAAAACCGCTTAAGCGGCTTTCCACAGCACATAAATGAGCATTGGCTACATCTCTAGCATCAATACCACGAGTCAGGCGAAATACTGCCATTAAATCTGCAGGCTCAGGAAAGCATCTCGACATTTGCAGCACAGTAACTGGAAGCTGAAACAGATTTGAAATTTCTTCTAGTTTAGCTTCAGCTGCAATTTTACTTTTATGATAAATCGACTTGGGTTGCGGGGTGACTTCTTCATTAACCCAACCTGCAATACCTTTAGGTGTCGAAGCATAGCCGTACAACGCCGTTGTACTGGTAAAAATAAAGTGTTTAACACCTGCTTGCACCCCAGCCAAAGCCAATTTCTCAGTCGCATCTACGTTAATAGATTGAAACTCTGAATCAGGTACTAAACCAACATGAGGAGCATGAAGAGCCGCTGTATGAACGATGACATCAATATTTTCAAGAATCCCATCAATCAGAGCATTATCACAGATATCACCAATGTAATCGGCTGTTGAGCAAGGTGTTTTATCAATGCCGACAACGTCATGTGTTCGCATTAATTTAATATAGATTGCACGCCCGACCCTACCTGCAGAGCCTGTTACCAAAATTCTCATTATGACACCTTACTAATGATTGACCTCAAAGCAGCTAACATTTAATAGTGCGCTCATCGCGCATATTTCTGCCGACTCCACGCTCATTTTTCTACATTATATAGTTTTAACAAATAACCTAAGGTATTACTATAACTATGTTTTCTAAAGTTTTTAGGTAAAGTTAAATAGAACAATATGCGCTCAGCGCTTATTTTCATGAATATATGCGCAAAAAGCAGTTTAACCAATCTATTAACGACGATATTTGACCAGTATCAATGACCGCTTATCGCTCAAAGCAGTCTTGAAAAAGTAAGTATTTTCGTTCTACGTTCATTATATTTTGGGTGGCCGACATACGCACATATTCCGTGTATCAAACCTTACTAAGTTTGCAATAGGTAAGAACGTTGTTGAAGTAGAAAAGAAGCTCGAAAAACTAGTGCCTAAAGAGTTTAAAGTCGATGTTCATCACTGGCTTATACTGCATGGCCGCTATACCTGTGTAGCGCGAAAACCTAAATGCGGCAGCTGTATTATTGAAGATTTATGTGAGTTTAAAGATAAAACTGAGTAGCTACATGGCGAGTGTTCCTCTACCAATACATTCTATTTCTTAATGCAGGTGTCAAACTTAGGCACCTTGACTTTTCTATAGTACAAATTAATTAAATAAACGCTTATACCTGCCCCTGCGAAAAGAAATTATTGGAACATTTTCAAAGTATTAATTTCACAAGCGTCAATCCTTTAGTTATGCTGTTGAGCATTATGAAATTTTATTACGAGAATTCCTATGCTACCAATACTTCGTATCTTGTTAATTGAGCAAGATCCAGTCACCTTACAAGAGCTTTCAACGAATCTATCGAAGACCATTGTCAATTTTGAGCGAGATGATATTCATATTGATATTATTGAGCGTCTTGAGCTAAAACAAGCGTTGGACATTGTAGAGGAAGATGGTGATATTCAGGCTGTAGTGCTTAGCTGGGATTTGCAAAATAAGGTTGGCGAACGCACTTATAGTCGCTTTATCGAGCAGTTAAAAGGGATCCGCCTTGAGCTGCCTGTTTATGTTATTGGCGATGATACGAAGGGGCTTGAAATCGTTAATGAGTCGGAGGAGATTGAGTCTTTCTTTTTTAAAGATGAGGTAATTTCTGATCCTGAAGCAATTTTAGGCTATATGATCAACGATTTCGATGACCGCTCAGAGACCCCATTTTGGACTGCGTACCGCCGCTATGTTGGCGAAGCAAACGATTCTTGGCACACACCAGGTCACAGTGGCGGCTCGAGCTTTAGAAATTCTCCTTATATTAAAGATTTTTATCAGTTTTATGGTCGTAATGTGTTCGTGGGCGATCTGTCGGTTTCTGTTGATTCGTTAGGTTCATTGTCAGATAGCACTAATACCATTGGCCGTGCGCAAGAGTCAGCAGCGGCGACGTTTGAAGTCAAGCATACCTATTTCGTTACCAATGGGTCGTCTACCTCAAATAAAATCATCTTGCAGACATTGCTGCGTAAGGGCGATAAAGTGATCATCGACCGCAATTGTCATAAATCTGTGCACTATGGCATTTTGCAATCAGCGAGTTTACCTGTTTATTTGTCGAGTATTTTAAATCCTAAATATGGCATTTTTGCGCCGCCGTCGTTGGCCGATATAAAACAAGCGATAGAACAAAATACCGATGCAAAATTGCTGGTTCTCACCGGTTGTACTTACGATGGCCTACTGAGCGATCTGAAACAGGTGGTCGATTTTGCCCATCAACATGGTATTAAAGTATTTATTGACGAGGCATGGTTTGCTTACTCGCTGTTTCATCCAAGCCTACGATACTATTCCGCCATTCATGCTGGCGCTGACTACGTCACTCATTCGGCGCATAAAGTGGTATCGGCGTTTTCTCAAGCGTCTTATATTCATGTTAACGACCCTGATTTCGATGCTGATTTCTTTCGTGAGATTTACAGTATTTACGCCAGTACATCGCCAAAATATCAGCTTATCGCGTCGCTTGATGTGTGCCAAAAGCAATTAGAGATGGAAGGCTATAAGTTACTCAATGCTTTGTTGAACCATGTGGAAGAATTTAAACAACAGATGGCTTCTCTCAAACAAATTAAAGTACTAGGTAAGCAAGACTTTATGGAAATATTTCCGCACTTTAGTGGTGATAACATGGGTCACGATCCGCTAAAAATTCTCATCGACATTAACGAATTACCTTATTCGTTAAAGGATATTCATAAATACCTGCTGGATGAAATTGGCTTAGAAATAGAAAAATACACCCACAGTACCATTTTGGTATTACTCACCCTTGGCGGCACGCGCTCAAAAATAATTCGTCTTTATAATGCGCTCAAAAAACTCGACAGCGGTAAAGTGAAGTTGTCAAAATCGACGCGACGATCTCGCTTGCCTGAAAACCTACCCGCTATAGACCTTGCGTGTATTCCAAGTGATGCTTTTTATGGCGAGCGCGAATCTGTGCCTATCGGTAAAAGTAACAACCGTATTTGTGCCGGTTTAGTTACCCCCTATCCGCCAGGTATTCCGCTTTTGGTGCCTGGCCAGCATATTACAGAGGAACACATAGAGTACCTTAAAGAGCTAGCAGGACAAGGTTTGACGATTCAAGGGAGTTTTGATGGTGAAATCTATGTTCTTAAGGGCAAAGCTAATAAGTAAAAAGTATATTTTAATAGAGTTGAACTCCTTATAACTAAACAGCAATATCACATGATATTGCTGTTTAGTAGAATAAAGAGCTGATCCTCACACTCCAAAAATAAATGAGACCAGAATGCAATGATACAGTTGAAGAACAAAAAGGCGCTCACGCTTCTGCGCGTTGCAGCTCTCATTGTTACTCTTACTAGCATATACATTTTTGCCCCTTGGCAGTTTGCTTTATATTACTTTCACCCACTGCCCGCTAACGTTCAAGCACAAACACAAGAGGCTATTGAACAAGGAATCGATGGCATTATTGTTTATATTCATAAACAAGGACAGCAACCTGAATATTTTGCAAATGGTTGGCATGATCGAGAGCAAAAAATACCCGCATACCCTAATGCACTTTTTAAAATTGGCAGCATTCGAAAGTTATATGATGCAGCAGCTTTAACCAAACTTTCAGCCGCTGGACGTATTGAAATAGATAAAACACTGGCTGATTATCTTCCATCATTAATTGGGCGCATTGAAAACGCAGATAAAATTACATTGCGAATGATGGTAAAACACAAAAGTGGCATACCCAATTACACAGACACCGATAATTTTGATTGGTCAATCACCTACCCTGATCCACTTGCATTAGTGCTCGATGAACCCGCGGACTTTAGCCCTGATGCTGATTATGGCTATTCTAATACTAATTATTTGTTGCTGAGAAAAATTATGTCTAACGCACTGGGTTATGATCACAACCAATATATTAAAGATGAAATTTTAACGCCACTGGGCCTAACGAATACGTTTTCATCAGTACATGAAATAAATTTAGTTGATTTGATGAGTGGTTACTACGTAGGTTATGAGAATGATTTTAAAGCACTCGATCAAGGCTATGTGGCTACCGCACAAGATATAGGCGACTTTCTTATTGCTTTAAACAAAGGCGCTTTTTTCGACGAACAAGAGCAAGCTTTGTATACATCGCTTTATAAGTATGAACACACGGGTTGGGTATTAGGGTATTCAAGCATTGCTCGTTATTATAAGGATATCGATACAGTCGTTGTACAGTTTATAAATACTAATGGCAATGATACTGTGATGCTCACAGAAATAATTTATAATCGGATTATTGATATTTTAACAGCGCAGCAGTAGTCGTTACAAAGTAGCTGCGTTATCAAAATTTATGTGAATTTTAAGAGGTTTAAATGCGTTTACTACACACCATGTTACGGGTTGCTGATCTAGATAAATCAATTGCGTTTTATACTCAAGTGCTCGGTATGAAAGAGTTACGCCGTGCTGATAACGAAGAGTACCGCTACACCCTCGCCTTTATAGGATACGGTGATGAAACTGACACGACAGTACTTGAACTAACCTATAACTGGGATACCGACAGCTACGATTTAGGTAATGCCTATGGTCATATCGCCATTGAGTTTGATGATATTTATAAAGCCTGTGAAGATATAAAGGGCGCTGGTGGTAACGTTAGCCGTGAACCAGGACCAGTAAAGGGTGGTACAACAGAAATTGCGTTTGTAAAAGATCCAGATGGCTACTCAATTGAACTTATTAAGAAAAAAGAGAACATGAATAAATTTTAGTAAATTTATTTAATAGGTTTACTAACCCCTTTTTAATTATCTAAGCTCAACTCTGATACGATATTAAAAAAGGTGCTGTATGCACCTTTTTATCGTAACTGACTGTCTTTACTGCCACGCCGATTAAGCCCTTTTGAAAGCCCGCCTTTACCTTCTAGGTCAGCTTGGCAGCTTACACAATACTTAACCCCAGGTACCGCAAGTCTTCGTGCCTGTGGTATTGGTTCATCACATTCTTCACATAGCTCGGCACTGGCTCCAGAAACTAAATTACTTCTAGCATACTGCACAGCGTCATTAACGCTTGCGTCAATTTGTTCTTGAATTGCACCATCGCGTGCCCATCCACTTGCCATATAACCTCCTATTTATTTGGACGTTTATATGTACCCTAACATAGGCGAAGTATATTTAAGCTGAATATAAAGAAAGGAAAGAAACTAATAATATATAGGAGTTATTATATTAAATTATTTAATTTTGAGATTTTAACTTCACTGGATAGTTTTGAAATAGTGATGGAAATGCAGGTAAACTGATTTTAGATACTTTTTATTAAAAGCTATATTACTAATGAATAGTAGGTGGCATACCAAGAGATTTTTCACTCTTTATTATTTTGCTGATAGAGAGTGCTGCAGTCATACTGCTTTTTATGATTACTTAAAATAAGTAAGTGGCGTCCCCAAGGGGATTCGAACCCCTGTTACCGCCGTGAAAGGGCGGTGTCCTAGGCCTCTAGACGATGGGGACGCAGAAATTGGTTTGCAAATCACTGATTTGCTATTTCTGCGTAAGATGAGCCGAGCTTGTGAGGCGAATGGCATTATCTTCTCAGAAACATTTTCTGTGTCACTAGGACAACTGAA
>NZ_PNCV01000068.1:0-8624 GCF_005886925.1 Pseudoalteromonas sp. S3260 | reverse complement strand
AGGGTCTGTTGACCTTTTTGGATTAAAATTCGTTCAAACTAAGGGCGGTTTAATCGCGGCGCGAGGTTTGTAACCTAGTGGGCTAAGTAAAAACCACACCACATAGGCTCTGCCTTGCCTAAATACCAAACAGGCTACTGCAAATTCAACCTTGAACGGTCAACAGACCCTAAGGGACTAACTTGAGAAGGAAATGACAATGCTATGTCCTCATTACTAAAACACCAAGCGCGACAATTGTTAGTGGTTGATGATGAGTATTTCAACTTTGAAATACTCAAAGCAGGGTTAGTATCAACATTTGATTTAAGCTATGCTGATTCTGGTAAAAGTTGTTTAGCGTCTGCCATTGCTAATCCGCCTGATATTATTTTGCTTGATGTATGTATGCCGGGGCTTGATGGTTATGATACCTGTCGCATACTTAAACATACGCCAGAGACAAAACACATTCCGGTGGTTATGATATCAGGACTTGAGTCAGAGCTTGAGCAACAAGCAGGCTTTGACTCAGGGTGTGATGCTTACGTTGTAAAACCTTTTTCTATCGCCGTACTACGAGAAAAAATTAATAATATTGTGTAGAGGGAATTATGTTTACTGAAGATAAGCGAAACTACAGACGTATGCAGGTTAACACACCCGCTAAGTTAACCTCGATTGAGCCCGTCGCAGGACTAAGTTACACAGGCACCTGCCTTGACTTAAGTGCAACAGGGCTCTCCTTGCAGCTCGATGATTTATTAGAGCTTAACTCAATTTTATCGGTTGATATTGCATCAACCCATCCAAGCATTGCACCGTTAAAAGCCACTGCAAAGGTGATACGTGCCAGCACAGAAGAGGATGGCACGATAACCGCAGGGCTAGAAATTATTGAGTTTAACTAAAATTAGTTTTTAGTAAACCTTACAAATAAGGCCTTTAAGATAAAAGCCTTCAGGGTAGCTGCCCGCAATAGGGTGGTCAGCTGCTTGATTTAAGCGCTCCATGATCAGTAAATCTTTACCTGCATCAAGTGCTGCATCTGCAACCACTTTTTGAAACAAATTTTGTTCCATTAAACCAGAGCATGAGAAAGTAAGCAGTGTGCCGCCTGGTTTTAATATTTGCATCGCAATCATATTAATATCTTTGTAACCCCGACACGCCCCAGTTAACTGCGCTTTATTATCAGCAAATTTAGGCGGATCCATCACAATCGTATCAAACATCACGCCGTCTTCACGGTATTGGCGCAATAACTTAAATACATCTTGTTTTACAAAGTCGACTTTATTTAAATCAAGGTTGTTATGTTCAACATTGCGCTTTGCTGTATCCAGAGCTGGTTGTGAAACATCGACATTGGTTACATGCTTACAGCCACCACGCAGGGCATAAAGAGAAAACGTCCCCGTATAACTAAAGCAATTTAATACGGTTTTATCTTTTGAAAAACGCTCCAGCGCAGCACGGCTATCACGTTGATCTAAATAAAAGCCGGTTTTATGGCCTTCAAGAATATCAACTTCAATTTTTAAACCATTTTCTTCAATGATAACTGGCGCTGTGGGTTCATTACCCCAAAGCACTCCTTTAATTGGCTCCAAGCCTTCTTTAGTGCGCACATCTACATCTGAGCGCTCATAAATATTAGAGCCTGGGAAAATAGCCATTAATGCACCAACAATTTCACCTTTGTGGCGCTCAGCACCGGCACTGAGTAACTGACAAACCAAGGTGTTATCAAATTTATCTATGGTAACACCCGGTAAATAATCTGATTCAGCGGCGCAAAGCCTAAAACCGGTCAGTCCACCTTCTTCAATCGCATGGCTGCGAGCTTCTAAAGCACGACGTAGGCGACGCTCGAAAAAATGTTGATCTATGACTTCTTTTTCATCAAAGCTCCAAACACGCGCGCGAATTTGTGAATGAGGGCTGTAAGCCGCGGTGGCTAAAAACTTACCTTCACTGTCGTGTATGGTTACCGTGTCACCTAATCCAGGTTTACCTTTAATTTTTTTGATGGCTTTAGAAAATAACCAAGGGTGTTTTCTTTTTAATGATTTATCGCGACCAGCTTGCAGGTAAACGGCAGATGACATAGGACTTCTCTGTAGTAATAAATAAGCGCTGTATTTTAGTCAAGCCACGCGCAACATACAATGAATGTTTTGCAAGGGCCTTATAAATCGCGTTAAAGTAGGGGATATTATCTCGTTTAAATAGATTTTTGGAAGCTCGGTGAACAATTTAGCCCTTAGCCCTTCATTAAAGCAACTTGATCAGCAATGCAGAGAATTTATAACAGCGCTTATCCATGCTGATGTAGCCCATGATATCACTCATATTGAACGCGTTGTCCGTGTCGCAGTTAAATTATGCACTGCTGAAAAAGCCAATATGAATGTTGTTTTACCTGCTGCGTGGTTACATGATTGTGTGGCCGTAGCAAAAAACCATCCCGATAGGGCAAAAGCTTCAACGATGGCTGCCGATAAAGCGATTAGTTTTTTAGCGTCTATTGGCTATGATGACGCGCTATTTGATGATATTCACCACGCCATAGCCGCGCATAGTTTTAGCGCCAATATTGCTATTAAAACCGTTGAAGCACAGATTGTACAAGATGCTGACAGAATGGATGCCTTAGGGGCTATTGGTGTTAGTCGTTGTATGAAAGTGGGGGGCTCAATAAGCCGACTTTTGTACAATCCTAATGATCCATTTTGTTTAGAGCGTGAACCTGATGATAAACAGTACACCTTAGATCATTTTTTTATAAAGTTGCTGCATATTGCAAAAAGTATGAATACACCTTCAGCTAAAGCTGAAGCACTTAGAAGAACAGATTATATGTATGACTTTTTAGAGCAGTTAAAATCTGAAATTGGAGGGTAAGACAGTGAGGCCAAAATTGAGCGGTATTGATCATTGTCATTTAAATGTTCAAAGCCTCACCCAAGCCGTTGATTGGTATGAAAAGGTGCTTGGTTTTACTGTAGTAGAGGAATTAGCATTTTGGAATGAAGAAGGCAAAGGCCCTTTAACGCTTGAAGATGAAAACGCATCCACACGTTTAGCTTTATTTGAGGCGCCAGGGCGAAGTAAAGGAATCGCTTTTGCTGCAACCGGTGAGCAATTTATAGCGTGGTTAGCACATTTTGAGCAGCTTGAAATTAAAACGATACTGGCTGATCATGGCGTGACTTTTTCTATGTATTTTAAAGATAACAGTGGCAATAGCCATGAGATCACTTCCCATGACTATCGCATTATAAAACAGCATTTTCCGGCTGTAGCGTTAGGCTCTCACAATGCCAAAAGAGGCTAAATTAATTGCGCTCTTGATGAGCCTTTTTTATCGCTAAAATAGTGTCTATTTTGCTAATAAAAAGATCAACCAGCTGAGGGTCAAAGTGTTTTCCTGCTTGTTGTTGCATATGCTCTAGTGTTTGCTCAATGCTCCACGGCTCTTTATAAGGACGTTTTGATGTAAGTGCATCAAATACATCAGCAATCGCTACAATCCGCCCCTCAATAGAGATTTCCTCGCCTTTCAATCCATTAGGATAACCTGTGCCATCCCATTTTTCATGATGTTCAATAGCCAATACATGGGCAAGTTGCAGTAAGGGGGAAGGTGAGTTGGCCAATATTTTAGCCCCTATAGCGGCATGCTCTTTCATGTGTGCAAATTCGTCGGGGGTTAATTTACCAGGTTTTAACAGTATCGAATCAGGAATACCTATTTTTCCGACATCGTGCATTGGCGCAGCTTGACGTAATAATTCTGCGTGTTGTTCATTCATTCCCAGTGCTAAAGCAAGTACTTTGCTGTATTGGCTCATTCGTGCAATATGCTCACCCGTATCGGTATCTTTGTACTCTGCCGCGCGACCCAATCGCTCAACTAAATCTACATGTGCTTGTTTTAGTTGCTCGGCTTGTACTAAAGAAAGATGAGTTTTTACCCTTGCCTTTACAATCGCAGGGCTAATAGGTTTGGTTATATAGTCAACCGCACCTAGCGAAAACCCTTCCGATTCATCTTGTTCTTGCGTGAGTGCGGTGACAAAAATGACCGGAATGTGTGCGGTTTTAGGATTAGCTTTTAAAATTTTGCACACTTCAAAGCCATTCATATCTGGCATCATTACATCAAGTAAAATGAGTTTTGGCGGATCGTTTTCTATTAATTGCAGTGCCACAGCCCCCGATTTAGCAAACGATAAACGGTAGTTACTCGCTAAGACCTCGCGCATTACTTTTAAATTTGCAGGTTCATCATCGACGATTAATATTCGCGCCTGACTTATCGATTGATCCATCGGTATCCTCAGAAGAGCTAATTATTAAGTGTTGTTAATAATGCATTGAGCTCTATTTTTGCATTATCAAATTCAAAGTCATTAAACTGCTCATAAATATTAAAAATAGCAGCTTTGTGTTGTTCGGGTGTTATTCTTACAATATAACTTAATAACGTATCATCCAACTCTGCTCGTTTAGCTTGGCTGAGTAAAAGCGTTAATTGGTGAATAAATTCAGCATCTGACACGGTTTCTTTTTGTAATTCATTCTCTTTAAAAGCAATGTGTAAGTGTGATAATTCATCTGCTAGCTGCTGCCACTCTTGCTGACATTTTAATATGTACTGAGTATAACTTGCTATATCACGTTGTTTTTCAGCTTGCGCAATTAAGTAAGATAAATTATTGAGCGCTAAATTACCGGCAAGACCTTTTAAATTATGCAAAATATGAGCATGATGTTTATCGTTTAGCTTAATGGCCGCCAAGGTTTGCATATTATTTTGATGCTGAGCTAAAAAGAGTACAACCTCTTTGAGGTGTTTCTCTTTGCTGCCCCACATTTTTTCACCTTTATTAAAATCTATACGAAGTTTTGAATCTATTGGATCGTTAGTTACTAACTGGCTGATAGCAAGCCCAAGCACCCGTGCTATTTCTTGGTTGAGTTGGTTTATGTCAACGGGTTTCGTTGTAAAACCATTCATACCCGCTTGTTTGGCTGTTAGCTTATCTTGCTGTAGCACACTGGCCGTTAAGGCAATTATTGGCGTGTGCTTTAGTTGTTTTTGCTGCTCTAAAGAGCGAATTGATGCTGTGGCACTGATCCCATCACATTTAGGCATATGAATATCCATTAGGATAATATCAAAGCGATGCTGATTAAACATGTCAATGGCCTCAAAACCATTATTTGCTTTACTTACCTGATGGCCTGCTTGGGAAAGCATAATAGTGAGTAGTTCGATATTTTGTTCAATATCATCCACCACTAAGATTTTTAATGGGGGTAAGCTAAATGCGTTTTTACTAATGGCTTGCACCTGACTTTTTTCGCCAGGCTCAAGCCCAACAGTAAAGGAAAAACAGCTACCTTGACCAAGGGTACTTTGTGCATATATTTTGCCGCCCATTAATTCAACCAGCTGCTTACTAATTGTTGTGCCAAGCCCTGTGCCACCAAATCGGCGTGTTGTGGTGCCATCTGCTTGCTCAAAGGGTTTAAAAATAGCCTCAAGGCGACCTTTTTCGATACCTATACCACTATCTTGTACTTCAAATAAAATGGGTTGATTGGGTTTATGAGTAACCGAAACAGTAACATGGCCTTGCTCAGTAAACTTTATCGCATTGCCGATTAAATTGGTTAGCACTTGGCGTAAACGCGTATCATCACCAAAATAAAATGGATTTACATTGTCAGCTATTTTTAAAATGAGCTGTAAGTCTTTGCGTTTTGCATCAAGCCAAAATGTCGACACAATATTATCGAGCAATTCTTGCAAGTTAAAATGTACTTTTTGAATTTCGAGTTTACCTTTCTCTAGCTTTGCTGAGTCAAGGATATCGTTGAGTAAATGCAATAAAGAACGCGCAGCGTTATTAACGGTAATAATTTGTTTTTGTTGTTCTTTATTAAGCGGACTATCCATTAAAATATCACTAAAGCCAATAATTGCATTCATGGGGGTACGTATCTCATGGCTCATATTTGCCATAAAAGACTGTTTAGCTTGCGCGGCTGCTTCAGCCTCGTATTTAGCTTGCTTTAAGCTTTGCTCATATTCATGGCGCTTGGTTATATCAACTAAAACGCCATCAACCCAGCGTGTATCATCTTTAGAGTTAGTGATAATACTTGCTTGATCAAGTACCCAAATAATATTGCCGTTGCGATGGCGAATGCGATACTCAATTGAGTATTGATTGGTTGATGCAACCGCTTGATCAATGGCTAAAGAAATAGCCGCTTCATCTTCTTTAACAATCAGCTCGGCAAAGGTAATACGCTGCTCAGTAAACTCTTCAGCGCGATAACCCGTTAGTTCATAGACGCTTGGGCTTATAAACAACATACTCCAGTGTTCATCTAACAAGCAGCGAAATACAACACCGGGCATATTGTTCATCAAGGTACGGTATTGTCGCTCTTTTTCAATTAAGCTTTGTTGTAATGCTTTTTGCTCAGTTAAATCGGTAATAAAGCCAACAAATAGTGTTTCAGTTTGCAATTGCTTTACTTCACCAATCCCTAGTCGAATTGGAAATTGATGACCATTTTTATGTTTTGCCCACACATCACGATTAACGCCAATTACACGCTTTACTTCATGGTTTGTGGTGTTTTTTAAAAAAGCATCGTGTTGATTAGCAATATCATCAGCCATTAATATTTTTACATTTAGGCCAATGACCTCATTATCTTTCCAGCCAAAAATCGTTTCTGCGGCCTTATTAAAGCTTAAAATAGTGCCTTTAATATTGATAGTAACGATGCCGTCAATGGCAGTTGATAAAATAGCATCAAGGCGAGACTCTTCAGCAGATTTTTTCCCTAACAGCATTCTGTAGCGGATCATACCATTGATGATCACAACCACCGCTGTTAATAAAAGCGTGGCGAACGACACACTAATAGCAATAAAGGTTAGATGTGATTGGTTTGTTTGCTCGTTAATTATCGGGCTTGTTGCAATAAATCGCGTAGCAGCCATGCCCATATAATGCATACCAGCCACGGCAAGGCCAAGAATAAGGGCACAAATAATACGATTATGCACAGGCGTTAATTTTTTAAAGTGTGCTGGTAAATGAAAACGTGCATAGAGACTTATAAAAGACAGCAGCACTGCAGCAACAATTGAAGCGCCAAACCATATTGGATCATAACGAAGTAAAGGACTTAATTGCATCGCGGCCATACCGCTGTAATGCATGGTGCCAACACCCGCGCCAAATAAAAGAGAGCTTAGAATTAAATTGATAATACGAGGCTTAGAGCTATATGTTTTCAAACAAGAAAAAGCAATGGTACATGCCAGTAAAGCCGGTATAAACGACACAAAAGTGAGTGTGGGGTCGTATTCAATTGTAGTGCACAAAGAAAATGCCAGCATAGCAATAAAGTGCATGCTCCAGACCCCTCCGGCAAGGACTAAGGCTGCGGTTATATTGGCTAACTTTCGATAAGATTTAAAATGTGTATTGTTTGCTAAATCGATAACGTGCAAAGAAAAATAAGCTGCAAAAATTGCGGTGAGTATAGATAGTGTCACTAAACTTGGGTCGTATACACCATTAATAATTAGGCTTGGATCTGGTTCGTTTATAAAAAAATTAGCTAACATCAATCATTCACATAATAACTCTTAAATTCAGTCTAATATAAAATACAATAATAATCACAAGGTATTGAGTTATAAATTACAAAAGCAACGTAAGTGTTTTAAGCTCTAAACCATACTATTTATGAGTAGCACTAAATGCATTGTTATTAAAATGGCATTTAGTGGGGATTATTTATAGATCAGCCGTTATGGTACAAGGTAAAATAAAACCCAGTGGTTAATTATAAATAGGCAGCATTCATTGTTGGATTACACTTTAAAGCGTAGTAAGCGAAGAAAAACAGTGGCTATCAAAGTCGCACAACGTGAGCTTACAGTATATGCGCCCCATTTTGTAACGAAAACACAAATTAATGAATGGCTGTTAAGTAAACAGGACTGGATTGATGCTCAGTTACATAAGCAACAAATTCAAGCCGATACACGACAGTTTCCACTCAAAACCCAGAGTATTAAATTATTTAATGAAGCTGTTAATGTGCAATTTGATAACGCAGCACGCACTCAATGGCAGCAGCACAATGAAAGCCAAACGCTGTTACTGAGTATTTCTTCACGTGTAAAGCATCAAACGCAAATGTATCAAAGTTTGCTAGAGCAGTTTTTGCATGAGAAATTAGAAAGCTATATTGAAATGCGAGTTAACGATTATTGTCAGCTGATGGGTGAAAAGCTACCGAGTAATATTCGTATTCAATTGTATAAACGTCGCTGGGGTAGTTGTAATCGCAGGCGTGAACTAACCTTCAACTTACACTTGGCAAGTGCACCGACATGGGTCATTGACTACGTGATTGTTCATGAATTAGCACATTTAAAATATTTAAATCACAGTGCTCAATTTTGGCAACGTGTGGGATTATTTTATTCAGATTATAAACAAGCAAGTAACTGGTTAAACAATCATGGTATGAGTTTACAGTGGGTATTTGAATAAAAAGAAATAAGGTAGAGAAGAGAAGTGGTGGAGGGAGCTGGA
>NZ_PNCV01000067.1:0-13650 GCF_005886925.1 Pseudoalteromonas sp. S3260 | reverse complement strand
CAAGTTCAGGCTGATCTTTAAGCTCAGACTCTGATTCAAGTTCAGGCTCAGCTGCAACTTCAGGCTCAGCTGCAACTTCAGGCTCAGCTGCAACTTCAGGCTCAGCTGCAATTTCAGGCTCTGCTGCAATTTCTGGCTCAGCCTCGATTTCGGGCTCTGCTTCAAGTTCAGGCTCTGCTTCAAGTTCTGGCTCTGCTGCAGCCTCTGGCTCAGCAAAAGATGAAGCGATAGATTCTACATCTTCACTATTTAACTCTTCTTGCGCGTCAGTTAAATCTTCAATTGAGTCCGCCAATGCATGATCTATTTCAGAATCATGAACATCACTTTCTGGTTGCTCAGTATCTAGTACATCGTCACTATCTATTTCGCCCTCTTCAACTAAGCTATCGATATCAGGCTCTTCAGTTTGAGCTTCAGTAGTTGGTTGCTCAGCATCGAGCAATTCATCAATATCAACTTCATCGTCTTCATCAACTAAGCTGTCGATGTCTGGCTCTTCAGTTTGAGCTTCAGTAGCTGGTTGCTCGGCATCGAGCAATTCATCAATATCAAACTCGTCGCCCTCTTCAACTAAGCTGTCGATATCTGGCTCTTCACTTTGCTCTTCAGTAGCCGGTTGCTCAGCATCGAGCAAGTCATCAATATCAAACTCGTCGCCCTCTTCAACTAAGCTGTCGATGTCTGGCTCTTCAGTTTGAGCTTCAGTAGCTGGTTGCTCGGCATCGAGCAAGTCGTCAATATCAAACTCGTCGCCCTCTTCAACTAAGCTGTCGATATCTGGCTCTTCACTTTGCTCTTCAGTAGCCGGTTGCTCGGCATCGAGCAAGTCATCAATATCAAACTCGTCATCTTCTTCAACTAAGCTGTCGATGTCTGGCTCTTCAGTTTGAGCTTCAGTAGTTGGTTGCTCTGCATCGAGTAAATCGTCAATATCAAATTCGTCATCTTCATCAACTAAGCTGTCGATATCTGGCTCTTCGCTCTGATCTTCAGTAGTTGGTTGCTCTGCATCGAGTAAATCGTCAATATCAAATTCGTCATCGTCTGCTGATGTGTCAGTTGCCTGCTCATTATTTTCATCGAGTAAATCATCAATGTCGAAGTCTTCGCCCTCTTCGGCGAGCTCTTCACTGGGTGCAGCCATATCATCATTCGATTCACCTTGGGGTTCATCTGGTAATGAATCGTCATCTTCTTCATCAAACAGGCTATCTAAATCATCCGCACTTAAAATATCATCCGATTCGTCAAGATTAATCGTATCGCCCGTGTCATCTTCATTTGAGCTATCAAAGTCTTGTTGCATGAAAACATCAAGTTCATCGCCCTCAGTATTTTCGTCTTCAAAAACAACATCATCACTGAGTAGGCTTTCTAACTCATCTTGATCTAATAAACTGTCGTCATCGAGATCATCGTTTAAATCAACATCATCATCGAGTAAAACGTCATCCATGTTATCGTCTAGTTGCACACTTATATCATCAAGTGGATCGGGGGCTGGCGCTTCATCAAGAGTGGGCTCTGGCACTTCATCTATCGGATCAGTAAACGCTGGATCTTGAGGAATAAACTCATCATCGTCACTTTCAGGCTCTTGGTTATTACTTCGCTTACGCAACCACATAACAACGGCAAAAATGATCAATAAAGCCGGAATGGTCATTAATAAAATCAGCACTAAAGGATTCGAAAGTAGCGCGGCAAAGCTAAATTCACTCTCTTGCTCTACCTCTTTTAATTTTTGCTGCGCAATAATCTCATTTTGCTTAAGGATTAATTCTTTTAACTGTTGTTGAATTTCACTATCTTGGCCTAGTTGTAAACGAACGTTTTCTAACTCGTTTGAAATACCTGCCAGCTGTTTTTTAAGGTTGTTGTTTTCAACTAAAATCTCTTCTACGTTGCTAACCGAACTTTTAAACTGCTGCTGAAGCTCAACTAATTTATTACCTTGATCTGTTTTTATCGCTTTTAATTCTTGTTGTAATTCTTTTTTAGCTTCATCAACGTCTGCTTTGCGGGCTTGGGTTACTTGTGTTTGTGCTGAATTGATCTCTGCTTGAGTGAGTGTGCCATTTTTCTTTTTTTCCCACAGTTCATCGTCTTGCTCAGAACGTTGCTTAGCTAATTGCGGGTTTACTCGTCTAATTTCTGCCAAAGTAGGTATTTTTAAATACGAACCGCTTCGCATATGATTTAAATTTTGTTCTAAAAATGAGTTGGGGTTTTTGTTATACAAGGCTTGCATAACTTGGTAAATGCTGACTGAGTTATCAGGACGAACCTTAACGGCAATGCGCCAAAGTGTATCGGTTGGTTTTATTGGCCCAATAGAACGCCCCTGTGCGCCGTAATCTGCGCCTTTAGGCCCTCTTAATTGAGTACTGTCTTGAGAGTAAACAGTCGTTACCATCAGTGCAGACGCTAATATAATAAGTGAAACGAAACCGCGCATGCTGATCCTTTAATGTTTAAATGTTAACACAGCGCTTTCAATTGGCGCTTAAACATTGATTATTCTTGCCGTTGTTAACCACGTGGCTAACGCACATTTTTATTACAATCTATTTTTACTGCAAGCTCTATTCCAGTTACAAACTATAAACCAGTTAAGCCATAATATCCATCGCAACGCATTGAAAATAAATACCTTAAACATCAAGATAAAAATATTTTTATGTTGTTTATCAAAGTGTTTACACTACTGTTGTTTATAAGTGGCAAAAAAATGGCAATTTAAGCACAAAAAAACGGCAAGCCACTTTGGTTTGCCGTTTATTGGATTATCACTGTATTCTGGCTAATTACATATAATTAGCAATCAGTTCTTCTGCTATTTGCACACTGTTGGTTGCAGCCCCTTTACGGGTGTTATCACTTACTACCCACATATTTAATCCATGTGGGTGTGAAATATCGGCACGTAAACGGCCAATGTAAACAGTGTCGTTACCACTAGCATCCGACACAGCCGTTGGGTAGTCGCCAGCATCATCAATTAGCTCAACACCTGGCGCATCACTCAATAGTTGCTTTACATGCTCAAAGTCATAAGGCATGCGCGTTTCTATATTAATTGACTCAGAGTGACCAAAAAACACCGGTACACGAACACAAGTCGGGTTTACCGCAATGGTTGTATCGCCTAAAATCTTATGCGTTTCGTTTACCATTTTCATTTCTTCGCGTGTGTAGCCATTGTCTTCAAAGCTATCGATTTGCGGTATTACATTAAACGCAATTTGCTTAGGAAATATTTCGTTTTCCATTGGGCGTGCATTCATTAAATTTGCAGTTTGTTTAGCCAGTTCATCAACCGCTTCTTTGCCTGCACCCGACACTGCTTGGTAGGTTGAAACGTTGATACGATCAATACCGTAGGCATCATAAATAGGTTTAAGCGCGAGCATCATTTGAATAGTTGAACAATTAGGATTAGCGATTATATTACGGTTTCTAAAATCGGCTAAACTCGCTGCATTCACTTCTGGCACAATAAGCGGCACTTCAAAGTCATTTCTAAAGTGAGATGTGTTATCAATAACGATACAGCCAGCGTCTGCGGCAATAGGGGCGTACTTTTCAGACACACTGCCACCTGCTGAAAATAAACCGATATGCGCTTGGCTAAAGTCAAAGCCTTCAACATCACGTACTTCTATGGTCTCACCACGAAACTTTATATCTTCGCCAGCACTGCGGCTGCTTGCTAATAAAAACAGCTGATCGACCGGAAATTTACGATCTTCCAAAGTTTCAATGATTTGACGACCTACAAGGCCTGTAGCGCCGAGTACGGCAACGTTATATTTTTGCGACATATTTCATCCTCTGTAAGCACGATTAAAACAACCGTGCTAATTAAATTAGTTTGCTGTAGTAAAACCAAGCTGCGCAAGTGCAGCAAGCTCGGTGCTATCACCTTCAACCACCACGGTGCTAAACTCACGTCGGGTTGGATAATTTTTTCGTAAACTGTCAAAGCCTTCATCGGCCAAGTGACGCAGTAAAATGCCATCATCACGGCGTACGTCATAAACTAAGTGCACTAAACGGGCGATGTCTGCCTCAGTAAAACTTGACGCTAAGGTAACGCACCCAATGGCTGCTGGCGGTAAAAAGTCGCTAAGTGACTTATTTGCCTCCACCCCTTTTAGCTCACACAAGCTTTGATACAACATTTGTGTACCCCGAGCTTTACCCTCAAGAGTATGTCCGGCAATGTGCACACTGGCATAGCGAACATGCTCAAGTAACTCGGTTAAAATGTTAGGTTCGTTTTCCCACACATCCAACACTAAATCGAGCTCAGCGCCTGCTTCCATCACCTCAAGTAATGCTTGATTATCAATCACATCACCTCGGCTGGCGTTAATTAAAGTAAGCCCAGGTTTAAGCGTAGTTAAGCGCTTTTTATCAAGCATGTGCAGTGTTTTATGCGTACCTGTTTTTACTAACGGCACATGAAACGTGACTATATCTGACTGCGCTAATAGCTCATCAAGCTCAACGTGCTCGGGTAATAGCCCTTGCTCATGCTTTATTGGGTCGCACAATAGTAAATTAACGTTAAGTGCTTTTAGCTTGTGCGCGAGGCAACTACCAATATTACCCACACCCACAATACCAATTGTTTTCCCGCTTAATGGGCTGGCGTTTTCTTGACTTAATGCAAATAAACTACTGATCACATATTCAGCAACCGCAATCGCATTGCAGCCTGGTGCACTGGTAAAAGCAATATTTTTTGCGTTAAGCAAATCGGTATCAATATGATCCACACCAATAGTGGCTGTACCTACAAAGCTTAGCTTATTAGCCTGTGCTAATAATTCACTATTGACCTGCGTGACTGAACGAGTGAGTAATACATCAACATCAATGAGTTGTTCTGGAGTTAATTGCCTGCCATCAAATCGTTCAACCTCACCCATATCTTTAAAGAATTGCTCAACTAAAGGCATATTTTGATCGGCAAGAATTTTCATTGTGAATCCGTTTGGCAAAATGAGACCCTATTGTAACGAACAACCGCCTATTTGCACAAACGAAAAAGCCGAGCATTTTGCTCGGCTTTAAAATAGTTAAAGGTTTACTTAGCCTTTGTATTTGCTCATTACTAATGTGGCATTGGTGCCGCCAAAACCAAAACTGTTAGACATAACCGTATTTAGTTCAACGTCTTTTGCTTCAGTTATAATATTCAAGCCTGCCGCTTGTTCATCTAACTCATCAATATTGATAGATGGCGCAACAAAGCCATGCTCAAGCATTAATAATGAAAAGATAGCTTCGTGTACACCTGCCGCACCCAGTGCATGGCCTGTCATTGCTTTAGTGGCACTGATCATTGGCGAGTTACCACCAAATACTTCTTGAATAGCGCCCAGCTCTTTCACATCGCCTACGGGTGTTGACGTACCATGGGTATTCAAGTAATCAATGCTATCAACGTTTTGCATTGCTTGGCGCATACAACGTACCGCGCCCTCACCCGATGGTGCAACCATGTCGTAACCATCTGAGGTTGCGCCGTAACCGGTAATTTCAGCGTAAATATGCGCGCCACGAGCAAGTGCATGTTCAAGTTCTTCAACAACCACAATACCGCCACCGGCTGAAATTACAAAACCATCGCGGTTTGCATCGTAGGTGCGCGATGCTTTTTCAGGTGTGTCGTTGTATTTAGTAGAAAGCGCGCCCATAGCGTCAAATTCCATCGCTAACGTCCAGTGAAGTTCTTCACCGCCGCCTGCAAAAATAACGTCTTGTTTGCCTAGTTGAATTTGCTCAACGGCATGGCCAATACAATGCGCAGAAGTTGCACACGCAGAACTAATAGAGTAGTTAACGCCTTTAATTTTAAATGGCGTTGCTAAACATGCAGAGGTGGTGCTCGCCATAGTACGTGGCACCATGTAAGGGCCAACGCGCTTAACGCCTTTTTCGCGAAGGATATCGGCCGCTTCTACTTGCCATTTTGATGAACCGCCGCCAGAACCCACTAATAAACCAGTGCGCTCGTTTGATACTTGTTCGTCGCTAAGGCCCGCATCTTCAATCGCTTGTGCCATTGAGATATAAGAATAAGCCGCTGCATCACCCATAAAGCGCATTGCTTTGCGATCAACATGCTCTTTAACATCAATATCAATTTTACCTGATACATTGCTACGCAATTTGTAATCAGCAAATTCTTGATTAAAAGCAATACCGCTTTTACCCGCTCTTAGTGACTCTAATACTTCTTCTTTATTATTGCCGATGCTTGATACAACACCGATGCCTGTTATTACGGCTCTTCTCATGGGTAATTCCCTTAGCTTAATACTTAATTGTGTTCTATTTTACGCGAATTTAATCACCTAAGTGGTCAGCTTTCTAGCGTACACTTGTACTCTGAACCTACAGCTTATAAATAACGCCAGACTATTTCAAAGAAAACACGTAAAATAATTAAAAAATTATCTATAAAATTGAATTGGTCATGATAAAAAACGCCCACATACACTTTAATGATTTAGGGACACCGGTTGCTAATGACTTTGATGATGTTTATTTTTCTAATGACGACGGCCTCGCTGAGTCTCATTATGTGTTTTATCAACAAAACAATATAGAGTCACGGTTACAAAATCATGACCGTGAGCACTTTGTTATAGCCGAAACCGGTTTTGGTACAGGGCTTAATTTTTTAAATGCATGGCAGCAGTTTTATGACCACCTGCAATGCCCACAAGTTCAAAGTCAACAGTCTAATAACGTGCAACGACTGCATTTTATTTCTTTTGAAAAATATCCACTTAGCGTAAATGATTTAAAACAAGCCTTGCAAGCTTGGCCTAGTTTAAGTCATTTAAGCGCCCAACTCGTCTCCCACTACCCGATTAATTTAACCGGTTGTCATCGCCTTGAATTTGCCAATGGCCTTGTGGTGCTCGACCTCTACTTTGGTGATGTGCTGGAATGTATTAATAGCATGAGCTACCCACAAAGTGGACTCGTTGACGCATGGTTTTTAGATGGTTTTGCACCGAGTAAAAACCCCGACATGTGGCAGCAAAGTGTATTTAACGCCATGGTTGATATTTCTAGAAGCAACGCGACATTAGCCACGTTTACCGCTGCGGGCTTTGTTCGCCGTGGTTTAATTGAAGCGGGCTTTAGCATGCAAAAAGCTAAAGGCTTTGGCCGAAAACGAGAGATGCTAGTTGGCACACTCGCTCAGGCTAATTCAAAACAATCGGCCCCCGCCTATTTTGAGCATCACTTCTCTCCCCTTACCAATGTGGCTGTTATTGGCGGTGGTATAGCCAGCAGTTGTATTCTTTATAGCCTTGCGAAACGCGGTATACCAAGCCACTTATTTTGCCAAGATAAACAACCGGCCATGGGGGCATCTCACAATGTACAAGGGGCGATATATCCGCATTTACAAGCAAAAAATTCGCCACACAGTGAACTATTTGCCCATAGTTTTTTATACGCAAAGCGGCTTTACAATCAATTACTCAACAATGGCTTTTTGTTTGATCACCAGTGGTGTGGTGTGCTGCAACATGCAGTAAAAAAACCATTGGCAGAGCGTCATCAAAATCTCGCTGATAAACAACTGTGGCCAGAACAGCTTATGCGAAATGTGACTGCTAATGAGGGTGATGCTATTGCTGGGGTTAAAACAGGTTACTCAGGGGTGTTTTTTGAACAAGGCGGCTGGGTTAATCCCCCCCAGTTAGTTTGTGCAATGTTAGATGCCGCACAGCAATTAAATGAGTTTGAGAGCCTATTTAATTGCCACATTGAGCAACTTAACAAACAACCCGATGGCTGGTACTTAACCACGCAAAAACAAACATTTGGCCCCTTTAGCGATGTGATTATTTGCGCCGGTGAACACAGTGATGCATTTGCGCAAACTAAAACGCTCCCTATTGTTGGCGTACGCGGACAGGTGTCACATGTTCAAGCAAGCACGCAATCACGTAAGCTAAAAACCGTGTTGTGCCACAAGGGGTATTTCACCCCCGCTTATTTAGATCACCATTGTATGGGCGCCACCTTTGAAAAAAACAGTAAAAGCCGTGAAGTGACCGAGCAAGACAACCACACCAACCGCGAGCAACTGCTGAGTTTTTATAACAACACTGAATTTGCCACCAGCTTAGGCGATATTAGCTCTGCTAAAGCCGCTGTTCGCTGTAGTTTTATTGATCACTTACCTATGGCCGGTGAATGGGTGGAGCAAACTGACTATACACATGCATTTGCTAATTTACGTTTGGGTAAGCGCTATCAATACCAAGCATTAAAAAAACCACAACAGGGCCTACATATTTTTACCGGCTTTGGCGCGCGAGCATTATGCAGTGCACCGCTATCTGCCGAGCACTTAATTAGTAGTTTAAACAACGAACCTCGCCCACTAAGCGAACGCGTAAGCCAAGCTATTCACCCAGGCCGCTTTATTGTTCGTGACCTTATTCGCAATAAAATTTAAAGGTAATAATACCTACAAAGCCCTTTACTGTAATTACCAAGAACGCAGTGTAGGTATTGGCTTATACCACCGTAGCTTTGTAACCGGAGTAAGTATAATGATCGAGTAAAAAGTTCTAAAAAACGCCTTAAAAAATAGCTAATTTTAATACTCAGTTAAGTAATAACTTTTCACTAATATGTTTTTTTAAATAAGCTCGTTTAAATCCCATTTACTCTTTAAAAATAATTTCCTACCCCAAGGTCTGTTTGTACGAACAATCTTTACACTATATTGAGAAGGAATTAATTATGAGTAAGACTTTAATTATTGGCGCAAGTGGTCAAATTGGTAAAATGGCTACCAAACTACTTTTAGAAAATGAGCAAAATGTTGTTGCACTTGTAAGAGACAAAAGCAAACTGCGTGATTTAGATAGCCCATTTTTAAGTATTGTTGAACAGGATTTAGAAGGTGACTTTTCAAGTGCCATTAATGGCTGCGACCAAGTTATCTTTGCAGCAGGTTCCGGTGGAAGTACAGGCACAGATAAAACCGTACTTATTGATTTGTGGGCAGCGACAAGAGCGGCAACTTATTCTAAAGAGCACGGCGTAAAACACTTTATTATGGTCAGCTCTATTGGTGCAGACGATCCTGATGCAATAGATAGTGACTTAAAGCCTTATCTTGTAGCAAAACATATGGCTGATGAGCATTTAATTCACAGTGGACTCAATTACACAATTGTCCGCCCAGGAACATTAACCGACGAAAGTGCCTCTTTGGAAGTAACAACAGAGCGTCCTAGCGATCAGTCAAAGGCTAAAATTAGCCGCGAAAATGTAGCCAACGCATTGCTTCACGTTGCTACAAACTCATTTAATAGCAATCGTATTTTTGAGTTATTTAATGGCGATAAACCAATAAAAGCCGCTATTAAGTAAGCATTACACTCACCCCTTGCCATGCAAGCTGCATGGCAAGCAGAGTTAAAATCACTTTAAAAATAACCCTAAAACGCGCCACAGAGAGCCGCTTAAGTAAACGAATCCCTAACCAGGTGCCAATGGCTCCGCTTAAAATCATCGCCAGTGTTAACGGCAACCATTGCCAAAAACTAAAACCAAGCCCCGCATAAACAACGGCTTTTAAGCTATGCTGCAAGGTCATAATACTTGAAAAAGTCGCGGTAAATTTAAGCTTATCGTAATGATTAATGTGTAAATAACTCGCCACCAGAGGCCCACTTGCTCCCACAAAAGTAGAAATAAATGCCGTAATTACACCCGCTATTAAACGCCCTAATCGTGAGTCTTTATTAAATTCAGGGATTGTTCCCCACAGTAAATAAATCACAAATAAAGCCACAAACAGCTTCATGCTATCAAGGTTAATATCGCTCACTACTTGGCTCGACAACCCGGCACCAATTAACCCACCCAGAGTAAAATACAACAACATCGGCTTATCAAGATGAGCAATACTTAACAATAATCGATTGGCATTAGAGCCTAACTGCACTAAACCATGAACCGGCACTACCACCGCCATCGGCATAACCGACGCCATTACCACCAACAGCATTAAACCGCCGCCCGCACCAAAAGCCGCCGATACAAACGAAGTAACCCCCGCCAGTAAAACCAGTAAAAGCGAAATTAAAGGGGAAATGTGTTCAGCTGTAAAAATATCCATATCAAAGCTCGCAGTTAATCATTGGCTCATAATACAAAAAATAGGTAAGTAAGCGACTAGTCTATTAGTTGTAAGGGGTTCGGGGTTCGCAAGATAAACCAAAGCACAATAAATTCAATAATTTTAGCCATAAAAAAACCCGCGACTTGATTGCTCAAGTTGCGGGTTTTTTAGGGTTTTTAAACAAACGATTTTAAAAACCGTTATTGGTGGAGCTGGGGGGATTTGAACCCCCGTCCGAAAAGCCTCGACCGTCGGTACTACATGTTTAGTATTGTCATTTAATTAACCTTTAAATCCCGGACAAACACGGTAGATAAAGGCGAGGCCGCTTAGTTTTAACGCTTCAACCCCGGCCAGGGTTTCCGTCGCGATCAGGTGTTAGGGTGACACTCCAAAATCCAGTCCACAAGAATACATGGAAGGAGCGCTAGCCAGCCTAAGCTGCTAGAGAGTAGTTATCGTCGTTTGCGATTACTTTAAATTGCGGCTTTTTTACGAGGCAAACCGCACCTCGACATGCACCTCGGGCTTCTTGAATTCCGTCGAATCCTAATCAGCCCCTGAATAAGGTTACTCATTCAGAGCGTACACGCAGTATAACCGAGTAACCTACGAATACTCAACACCTTAGGCGTTTTATTTTATCAATTGGTTAATCATGCATCAAACACACATGTAAATGTAAAATATTGAACAATTAAGAAACAACTACTTAACAAGTGTGATGCTTTATGCTCAAATGCAAGGCTAAACCTTGGTCTAATAAATTATAAAAAATAATAACAGACATATTACCTAGAGGATTTATAAATGTCGGTTTTTTCTTTTGATGAGCAAACGGGTATATCTCTTTGCTCTCCCACCCTAATGTCTCAGGTTTAGCCTCAACAGCAACACAGCTTATTGAATTAATTGGCCAGTCAGAATATTGCGAGTGTGAGGTTATTGTTAGCAATATTGGTAAACTGTTTGCTCAAAATAACGCCGAAGAAGCCCCCTCTTTAGTAATTGCTCAAGCCATTGATGCAAAGCTAACCATTAACATTGATGAAAAGAATATGCTCGTTGAAGCTACCCTTATTACTGCCAAGGGCGGTAAATTGCTTAGCATGGAACAAGCGATTGAAGAGTTCTCACAAGCAGGGGTTGTAAAAGGCATTAGCTCTCATGCATTAGAACAGTTATTGGCGCAACAGTTCGAACAACCCCCAGGAAGTACGCATTACGCCGAAGTCGCTTTTGGTCGTGCACCTAAAGTGGGTAACGATGCCAAATTTGTGCGTCTTTGCTGCACAGCGCAAGACCGCGTACTTAGCCCACAAGCTAAAGGCGGTGGTAAAGTCGATATGAGAAACCTAGGTGATATTATTACTGTAAAACCTGGTTGTGAATTAATGCGGCGCATTCCAGCAACATCGGGGGTTGATGGGTTTACTGTGTTTGGTGATGTACTAACTGCAACCCCTGGCAAAGAACATAAATTACAACCTTTTGACGGCACTAAAATTGCGCCTGACAACCCCAACTTATTAATTGCCGACTGTACTGGCGTACCGGTTGCCCTTCCCCGTGGTATGCGTGTTGATGATGTTTTATGTTTTCATAATATTGATCCCACTACTGGTCATGTTGAATTTGATGGCAGTATTATAGTCAGTGGTGATATAAAAGATGGCATGCGAGTGACCGCCAGCGGCGATATTACTGTTTTAGGCTTTGTTGAATCGGCGCAGCTCAAAAGTGATAGCGCCATCACAATAGTAAAGGGTGCAATTGGCAGAAAGCGAGAAGCCGATGAGCCATTTACCTGTTCTATTTTAGCTAAACGAACCGTTGCGCTTGGTTACTCTCAATACTGTGACATAAAAACGGATCAAAACTTACTAATAGATCGCCAATCATTACATTGTGACTTGAGTGCTGGAAATCTAATTAGGGTGGGCAATACAAAAGATCCTAAAGGGAAAATTATTGGTGGCCATATTCTCGATGCAATGCGCATTGAAACAGGCGAGTTAGGCGCACCAGCAGGAACTAAAACCCGTGTTTGCATCGCACAGCGATGGTATGTGCTAAAACAAAAACAAGCGCAAATCACTGACTTTGAAAAAGTTTTAATCGGTAAGTCAATTGAACTACAGCAAGCGCGCCAGCGAATTAATAAACAAGTTGCAAGCGCACAGCGTCAGCAGTTTTTGAATAAAATAACAACGAATGAAGAACACATAGCAAACCGAAGCGCCAGCATCAATCAGCAAAAGCAGTTACTAAGAAAGAAAATGGCGCAGCTTTTAGCGCTCAGTCGCTTAAAAGTTAATGAGCTTATGCACCCTGGGGTAGAGCTTAAAATTGCACGAGAATCAATTAGCTTTTCGCGTAATTATCCACCACATTTAATCACTCACAGTGAAGGTAAAATAACGCAATCGTTTTAATAACGCATATTAAGACTGGCTCAGCCCAAAAAAGTAAGTATTCACTATTATGAGCTGATTTTCTAATCTTGGTTGCTAGCTTCGTCTTCGCTCTGTTGTGTTTCGTCTACAGCAAGTGGCCAACCACCTAGTTGCTGCCAACGATTAACAATTAAACAGTACAGTTCAGCAGTACGTTCTGTATCGTATAACGCAGAGTGTGCTTGTTTATTATCGAACTCTATTCCTGCTGCGCGACACGCTTTAGCTAGTACCGTTTGCCCTAATGCCAAACCAGCAAGTGATGTGGTATCAAAACTAACAAACGGATGAAATGGTGTGCGCTTGATATTATTACGCTCAATAGCCGCATTTAAAAAGCCGTGATCAAAAGCGGCATTATGAGCAACCACCACAGAGCGCTGGCACCCTGCGGCTTTTTGCGCTTTGCGCACTACTTTACAAATTTCTTTAATCGCCTCTTCTTCTGGGACTGCCCCCCTCAGTGCTGAAAAAGGCTCAATCCCATTAAACTCAATGGCAGCTTGCTCAATGTTTGCCCCCTCAAACGGTTGCACATGAAAATGAACGGTATGATCGATACTAAGCAGTCCTTCGTCATCCATTTTTAAAACGGATGCTGCAATTTCTAGTAATGCGTCGGTTTCTTTGTTAAAACCGGCGGTTTCAACATCAATAACCACTGGAAAAAAGCCACGAAAGCGTTGTGCGAAAAGTGTTTGCTCAGTATTTGCCATAGTATTCTTGGTTTATAGGGATTAGCTGTCTATTATGTCAAAATTGGTGGCCTGTCGGCTAGGGGATTTATTGATTAATTACAGTTAAACTATAGGCATGTTACTTGCTTAGTAATTAGGGTCTGTTGACCTTTGCGGATTAAAATTTGTTCAAGCTAGGGGCGGTTTAATCGCGGCGCGAGGTTTGTAATCTAGTGGGCTAAGTAAAAACCGAGCAAAGCTTCCGCGTCCTGCTCACGCCCCTTACCTACATCCATGTAGGCAACAAAGAGTAAATCGCCCCTAGGCAGAACCC
>NZ_PNCV01000066.1:0-50847 GCF_005886925.1 Pseudoalteromonas sp. S3260 | reverse complement strand
GCAGCATCAATGCCAAACAGGCGCTGCCCTTCGGGTTCTGCCTAGGGGCGATTTACTCTTTGTTGCCTACATGGATGTAGGTAAGGGGCGTGAGCAGGACGCGGAAGCTTTGCTCGGTTTTTACTTAGCCCACTAGGTTACAAACCTCGCGCCGCGATTAAATAGCCCCTAGTTTGAACGAATCTTAATCCGTAAAGGTCAACAGACCCTAGTTTAATCAGCTGTTATTTAACTAAACGCCACCTCCATGAAGTGGCGTTTAATATAGATATAGCATCATGAAAAGGCCTTTAATTTAAACTTTAAATAATCGTACTTATTTTATTTCTACCTTCTGTTTTTGCTCGGTATAAAGCCGTGTCTGCGGCATATAACAGCGCCTCGTAGTTGCGGTACTGGTTATTATTTTCACTGGCAATTCCTTGGCTTACCGTAATTTTAACCTCTGGCGGCAAGCCTATGTCGGTAAAGCTCATTTGTGCAATTTGTTGTTGTATATGGTTGGCCACAACCGTGGCGGTTTTTATATCGCAACGGGGTAAAATAATTGCAAACTCTTCACCGCCATACCTAGCAGCTAAACACTCTCTAGATGGAATGCATTGTAATAGCATTTTTGCTATTTTCTGTAAGCATTTATCGCCTTTAATATGCCCATAGGTATCGTTGAATTTTTTAAAGTGGTCAACATCAATCAATATGCTGGTTAGAGGTTGTTGGCTTTGAATACTCTCTTGCCAATATTTTTTTAATGACTCATCTAAAGCTAAACGGTTAGCAAGCCCAGTTAAATGATCGGTTGAGGCCTGTACTTTTAAACGGTTGTACATGGCTTTATGGGTACTAAGATCGTGAAGTATACACACGTACAACTTTTGCGCCGATGCGAGACTTTTAGGCATGCTTGAGATTGATAGGTCGGCTTCAATCACATCGCCATTGGCTTTATTAATTGTAACTTCATTAGGGCCATAGCTTAGCGCTGTATCTTTAATGCTAATCCAATTCGATAGGGTTTGCTTATACTTTTCAAGGTCGGCATCGTTTAAAAATGTTAATAAATTATCACCAATCAATGACTGCTGTGAGTGACCAAACAATTGCGCAGCTTTTGGATTAACAAACTCAAAATCACCTTGTTCATTAATTACAAATATTCCTTCAGCAGTGCCATTAAACAATTCAATTAAAGCACTAAATTGAGCATTTAAAAAAGGGCTCGATGAAGCACAATCGAAGGAGAGCGCTTTATCATTTTTAATTGCTGCAGTTTCTTTGTTATTAATTTGTTTAGACACGTTTTAGCCTTAGCATGGTACAGACGTTTTTGATGTCTACAAATTTACTTAAAAAAGTGCAATTAAACCTTTCGGTAACCTTCTGTTTTTAACTTTCTGATATTTAATGATAAAAACCATGTTTGCACAGGTTTCAAGTAACCTATGCAAGGTGAAAATTAGTTACTCAGCAATTGAAAGTTGAGGTTTTTATTATAAATTAGTAATAAAGGATAGTTATTAATGATGCTGCTTGGTATGTGTAAACGTTAAAGTGTTTGGCTTATAAAATTGCAAAGGAATAAATCAGCCCTGTGCAATTTAAAAATCAATAATTAATCGTTGTTAATTAATTTTCATCTCTATTTTCAACTTGCGGATCAGTGCTTTCATAGGCTGTGCCGTTGCACTCAACATTAAATATCAAACAGGCAGTACCTGGGTTTTCATCGGTATCGATAATAGTAATTTTGCGGCCATTATCGCTTACTTTAAAGCTGAAGTTTTGGGCGCAAGGCGTTTCTTTATCGACATCAGTAATAGTCGCGCCAGTAAATAAAAATCCATTTTCAATTGTGGTTTCATCTAAACTATAAATGCCCGCAGTCTCGGTTCTTACAACTCCGCCGCCAGTCACTTCTTTACCATCTATAGAGTATGTAAAGTTAGCTTCGTCGTCACTGCCTAGTACAATGTTAACTGTAAAGTGAATTAGTTCTTGAGTGTTATTCATATTATTTCCTTTTTTATTCATAGTCATAGTTTGAAATTAGTAATGCCTAGTTTTACTAGATTTGCTTTTATTTTGGGGATTTCGTCAGCTCGATTTAAGCAAGTGTACACCTGTACCAGCGGGTATGTGATACGAACACTTTGATCTTTTTCTGCTGTTTTAATAATGGCTTGAAGCGCATTTAAGCAAAACTGTTCTCGCTGCTTGCTGGTTGTACTTAACTTAGCTTTAAGTAAATTAACCCGTATCGGTATTATGTTATCGCCAATTTTCATTTGATTAGCTATGTACTCTTGATAGTTTGTATCACTCTCCAGCGCAATTAATAACTCCTGTGCTTTGTGCTGTGACAGCCTATCAATAAAATAGTGTATAAGGCTTACTTGTGTATTTATAATAAATTTATTGTCGAAGTATTGATTTTTGACAAATTTAATAATTTCATTTACTTGTTCATTAATATTTTTATCGGCTGAAAGCATCAATTGGTAGGCTAAAAAGCGATAGTATGAATCTTGAAAGTACTTACTTTTAGGATCCTGCAATATAGCGTTATTAATTGTATTAGTGGCTTGCTGTGCTTTTTCGTAGGCAGCTTGTCTATTGGGTAAATAACTTAAAAGATAGCTTTGCTGAATATAAGTATAAGCTAAACTGCTTGATAAACTTGCATCATCGGGATAATTCAATAGCATATTTGACAATTCACTTGAGGCATTTACATACATGGTTAGCGCGGCATTAAAATCACCGAGCCCTTCTTCGGTTTTAGCAAGCCAGCTGATGGTATCTGCTTTATCGCGCAATAAGTTTTTATTATTGGGTTTAAGCTTAAGCGCTTTGTTTTTAAGGGCCAGCGATTTTGTAAAGCTTTGTTTCGCTGCAGTGTAGTTAAATTGCTTTAAATACAAAGAGCCCAGCGAATTATGCGAATACGATAGCTCCATAATCGAGTTAAAATCATTCGGTGCTAATGAATACATTTTCTCACTGTAGGCATGATATTTTTTAAATAATGGCTCAGTGGCTGCGTAATCGCTTTTATCATAATGAAGCTGACCGAGCCAAAAAGCATTGGCACCGGCAAGCGTGAGTAACTCTAAGTTGTTTGGTTGGATTTTTAATAATGCTTCAAGGCGAGTGCGGGCGTTTTCAAAGGCGGTGAAGGCCTCAATGGTTTTACCGCGCGAATAGGCCACTTCCCCCATGGCTTCCAAAGTTTGTGCGTACTGAAAGCGACTTTTAAATTCGGCTTGTTGATTACTAAAGTTAAATAGTGAGCTTGGCTCCTCGACTTGATTGGTAAAATACTCAAGTGCTTTATTACTAATTCCATCGAGCAAATCCATACGCTTAACGCTGCGCAGTTTATCGGCAAAGTCACCGACCATAAAGCCAAGTAGGCTTTCGGCTTCTTGGCGCTTTTGCTGTGCAAGTTGCTGCGCTTGAAAACTAGTGAAGCTCATGAATAGGGCAACACAGGTAAGTAAGCAAAGCAGTGCGATCGTGCCGCGTTTTATTATTGTTTTTGTTTTACTATTTTTGAGAGAGTTATTTATAAGGGCGCGTTCGTCATTGTCTAGTTTGAATATATTGTCGTTTAATAAGGTAACGGCTTCTTGCAGTGGTTTACCCGGCGCTAATAGGTAAGCGCTACTTTTATGTTCATTAAGCCACTGTTGCGTGTGGTGGTGCAAACGGCTTTTAATAGCAAGGGCATCTTTATGATCGTTTATCCACTGTTTAGCACGTGGCCATTGGCGTAATAATGCCTCGTGGGCAAGGCTAAAGCAGGCTTCTTGGTTTTGTAAGTGCGATACAAATAAGCGACTGTCGACCATGGCTTGTACAAGCTCTTTTTGGCTGGTGTTGGTTAATGCTTGTAAGCGGGCCGCACGGCTAGTAATGGTTTTACCATCTGGGTTTAGCGTCACTAACTGCGATAATACGCTTTTTAGTTGCTGTTGTTGTTTTGCGCTCAGCCCAATAAAAACATCTTCTGCCTTTTTACCAATAGCGCCTTCAATACCGCCGAGTTTTTCATACACGCTGTGCAATAACTCATTATTTTCACTGCGCTGTAAATACAGCTCTTGCAGTGTGTATTGCAGCATGGGCAGGGCATCAGGATTGTTGGCGGTATCTGCACACAGTATTTCATCCAGCGGAGTTTTGGTTTGCGGGTCGTGTGAGAACGTTAAATTAGCGGTTAATGCCGGCAAGCGAATAATTTGTTGTAGTTCCTGGCGGTTGGGAGGGGTTAAATCATAATGGGCGCCATTCGCTTTTGCGGCCATAAGGCTGGGTTGCTCTACCACTAAAGGGTAAAAGTCGTTACGACACGCACTAAATACGATCACCGCTTTAGAGGTGGCTAAACGTTCAATAATCGATAAAAAATGACTTCGGGTGTTGGGACTAAATAGTGGCGATGAAAGCAGCACCTCTAAGCGGTCTATAAACAAAAAAAACTGCGGTGTGTTTAGTTTTGTATTTGCCTTACTGATTGCAGTTTGTAACGTGTTTATCACTTCGTCAATTGTGTGCTCTAATTGCTGCGCCAGTGTTTGCGAGCTTAATCCTTCAAATACGGGGTGTTGGTTTATATCCCAATCAAGCATGGCAGAGGCTAAATCTAAATACAGCCTAGTTTGATGCACATCTGCAAAGTCGAGTTGGGTGTACGACATCACTCTAATGCCGTTATAGCCTCGCTCGTCGAGTAGTTTTGGCAATATACCCGCATTAACTAATGATGATTTACCCGTGCCACTAGGGCCAAGAATTAAACAAAATGCGCGCTGCAATGTTACTTGGTTTGATACGTTTTCGAGTAAGGTGGTGATGGCTTGGTTACGACCAAAAAATAAATGGGTATCGGTTGGGTTATACGGGCTTAAACCTAAAAAAGGAGAACCGCCTTGCCACGTGTTTATAGAGCTTGATGTATCTTCTGCAAATGGAAACTCAAGTTTTGCAATAATACGGTAGCCGCGTTTGCGAATGGTTTCTATGTATAGCGGGGAGCTTGCCTTATCACCCAGTGCTTTTCGCAGTTGTGTGATGGTTTTATGCAGTGGGTTATCGCCTACTTCAATGTTTTGCCAGCACTGATTGAGTAATTCGTCGCTGGTGACCATATCGCCTTTTTGTAAGCAAAGATATAATAATACATCCATTGCTTTAGGTTCTAATTGCGTTACTTTTTCAGCACATTGTATACAATTGCTGGCAGGTGTTACCTGCCAGTCGCCTAGATAAAAAGGTGATTGATGCATAAGGACTCGTTATTATTTTATTTGTAAGCACGCTTAATTAATTTAATATGATTTAAAATCATATTAAGGTTTTTATTTATTTTAGGTCGCTTTTATTAAGCGTAACAATGCGTTGTGGAAACGGAATTTCAATATTGGCATCGTTAATCGCTTTATACACACCGCCATTTATTGCGAGTTTAGTTTCAATAATTTTAGTGGTGGGCACCCAATAACGATAACTAATGGTGACGCCGCTATCAGCAAAACGTTCTATACCAATTTGTGCATTTGGGTGTTTAGCTACGAGTTCATGATTGACTAATACGTTTTCAATAAGGCTTATCGCAGTATCACTACAGGCACTGTAGGCTATGTCTATTTCACCTTTTACCAGTGAATAATTAAATGAGTTATGCAGAATTTCGCCAACAATATGTTTGTTAGGAATGGTTATTTCTACTTTTTCTTCATTAATTAATATGGTGTGCCCCAGCTCAATTACTTTTACTTGGCCACTAACGCCTTTTACTTCTATGGTATCGCCAACCACAAATGGCCGCGTAGCAATAATAGCAAGCCCTGCGCCATAATTAGAAAGCATACCTTGTAACGCTAAGCCTGCGCCTAATGAGGCGGCACCTATTGCAGCTACAAATGGGGTCACACTAATGCCAATTTTACCAAGCGCAATAATGATCACCATAATGATCAGCAGTACTTTTACAACATTACTGACAAAATTAGTCAGGGTGATATCAATGTTATGGCGGGTCATTAAGTTTGCGACAACTTCGGCGAGCTTTTTAGCGACCCACAGGCCAACGAGTAGAATAAAAATAGCGCCCACTATTTGCATACTGTAGGTAACTAAATACTCGGTAAGTAGGGCGTAGTACTTTTCAAATTGCTGAATTTCGGAACTGATCATGCTGGGCTCTATTTTTAGCGATACTGTTATCTGCTTACTATAACAAAGTGTTAACTAAAATTGGATATAATAGTGGTACTATCACTGCGGTTAATAATGCACTGAGTGCCATAGCCACTGATGAAAATGCGCCTATTTTTGGGTGTTCGGCAATAGCTGCCGCCGTACCAATTGCATGGCACGCGGTACCGATTGCAATTCCTTGTGCCTCAAAGTTATAAATCTTAACTAATTTGAGTAACATAAAGCCAAACAAAGCCCCCAATAAACCAATAAAAATAACCATGGCAGCGGCAAGCGAACTAATTCCTCCTAATGAGTCAGTAACCAGCAGTGTGATAGGCGTTGTTACACTGAGTGCCGCAACAGAGGCGCTCAGTTGTGAGGGCACAGCAAACAAAATACTTAATACAAAAGCCACTAGTGTGGCGTTAACAATACCTATACTGCAAGTAGCGACAATTAATAGTAAGTTTTTACGTACGTGCATAAATTGCTGATAAAGCGGCAAGGCTAAAGCAACAATGGCCGGCTCTAATAGCCAACTTAGTAACTGACTATGTGAGGCAAATTGTGAATAGGGTAATTTAAGGTTGACTAACAGTAGGGCAATAATGCCAATGCTTAAAAAAACAGGGTTGGTTAATGACTTTAAAATAGTCTGATTTATTTTAAGATTAACCGCTCTTAGTGCAATAAAGAGAATAATAATAAATGGCACGGTTAACCACCATAGGCTGGGGGTTATGCTGGTGGTTAAGTTAGTCATTATTAGCTCTGCCTTTAAAATAGCCCACTAGGCTTGCCACTAAAATTAAACTACTGAGTGGGACTAATAAGACGACCGCAGTTAAGAAAGGCCAATGTGATTTAATTAGCCCTAAATGTTCTATAAAACCGACGCCTGCAGGAATAAAGAAAATAGGCATTACATTCAAAATAGGTGATGCGCAGGGAGCGAGTTGATGTTCTTTAACTATGCCCAATAACAGTAACGTTAGCAGCAAAACCATGGCGAGTAGAGGAGCAGGAAAACTTGCATCAAGAAGATGCATAGTGAATTTGCTTGTTGCCAAGCACAATAAAATAATTGCGCTACTTAGTAGGTATTTCATTAATTTGGCTCACTAGAATAGAAGAGCCTAACTTTAACAAATAACGCTGTTTTATGCATTGTGCCTTAGTATTACCATCAATGTTACCAGCGCTTGGCGTTTGTAAACTCAATATCAGCTTTCCCTTTAGCTTTAGCAATGGCTTTTTTAGTATTAGGGTTGATCAGTAAGCGAATTTGGCTCCATGTTTCTTTAGCGAGTATTTTTCGAGCAGGGGCTTTATAGCTTTGTTGAGTCACACGCTTTATTGCGGCTAATGTGTCAGGTGAGCGCGCTAGCAGTGTATCAAGCATCTCTTTAGTTGCTTTATCGGTATCGTCGGTTGTTTTTGTTACTAAACCGAGTTCAAAAGCGTCTTGTGCGTTTATTGGTTCGGCATGGCTTGCTAGGCAAAGTGCTTGGTCGCGTTTTACTAAGCCTGAAAGCATAACATTAGCGCCCATGTCTGGGCATAACCCCCAGCGCGCTTCCATAATGGCGAGTTTGGCATCGTGGTGAACAATCCGGTAATCGGCACCCAGTGCTATTTGCAATCCACCCCCAAGGCAATTTCCGTTTATTTTTGCAATTACAGGCACACTCAATGACTGCCAGCCCAGTACGACCTTTTGCGCTAGGTTTTGATTACCAGGTAGCCATTTGAATAGGAGCTTTATGATATTGAATGGTGAGGCCATAACCGCGTTAATATCGAGTCCCGCACAAAAGTGTTCGCCTTCACCGGTTAATACAACCGCACGAATACTGGCATCTCTTTTTATATTTTTAATCACCTTGTTAAGCTCAACAAACATAGCAAAGCTTAAGGCATTTTGTTTTTCTACACGATTTAATGTAACAGTGGCAATACCCTGTTTTTTTTCTAATTTTATCATTATGCACTCCTCTGACCTGTTGTTTGAGCTTATGTTTTTATTGATGTTAAGTAAAGTGGATGAAGATGAATAAAAACAAAGTGAATTTTTTAATGCAATTGCGGTCTATTCCCTTTAAAGGAAAATTTAATTTAAAAGGTCAGCAGACCTTAATACAAACCCATCCAACAATATCTATAAGTATTAGGTAAAAGTAAAAAGCCAGTATTTAACGTGTTTTTTTTATCAAAACCCTAGCAACTTTTGATATTATGATTGCCACTTAAAAGCTCAGAGGTTAACCATTCATGTCAGGTCCACGTTTATTTACGGTAGAAGAAGCAACTCATCAAGCTTATGATATTTTTTTAGAGCTGGCTCCCAATAATTTAAGCGACAAAGATATTGAAGAATTTAACCTACACCGTGAAGAACTAGGCTTTGTTGAAGAAGATGAGCCCGATGAACAGTGGCAAGACTTTGTTGCACTAGAAATAGAGCCTGAGCATTTTATTCAAGTATTAGTTGGCCTTGAGTTTGATAACGAAGACGTATTATTTGCGAAAATTTTAATTAGCCGTGATAAAGATGCGCCTTTTTGTCATATTTTGTGGAAAGAAAGTGAATAACCATTTCTCTGCTTTTTTGTTATTGCCATATGTAAGAGAACGTATTTTGCGAAACTCCTTTGTATTACTGCTTTTATTATTTAGCTGCTTTAGCTGGGCAGTTGATCCCTTTGAAGATTTTCATGAGTATGGGGAGCTCTCTGATGAAGAAATTCATGAGTTACACAAAGGCGAAGTATTGTATGGTGATACCGAATTTGGTTTTATTTTAAGTAAAGGTAATACCAACTCAACCAGTTTTAAGCTTAAAGGGAACCTTTATCAAGATTTTGAAAACTGGCGAAATCAATTCAAAATAGACTCTTTGTACAAACGTGACGAAAACGAAGAAACGGGCCAGTCGGATGTTACTGCTAATCGGGTGTTTTTCTCTGCACAGGGTAACTATAAAATAGGCGTTAAAAACTCGTCTTTCTTTATTTACGGGGATTATGAAGAAGATCAATTTAGCGGCCTTGATTTTAAAAGTACGGTAGCAACCGGTTATGGCGCACGTGTTTATCAAGGGGTTAAAAATAAGGTAGATATAGATATAGGCCCAGGTCTATACCGCTCAGTTGCTGATGATGAGTCAACAGCACTTGAAGACGATAAAGACAAAATGGGTTATTTACTTCGTATTGCAATGCAGTGGGAGAGGTTGGTATCTAAGCGTACCCGATTTAATCAAGATATCAGTATAGAGCAGTCTTTATCTGGGCTTAACTCACGGTTAAAGTCAGAAACCGCCTTAATTAGCCAAGTGGTTGGCGCGGTATCACTAAAGTTTGCTTATATGTATCGTTATAATTCTAAGCCTGAAGAAGATAAGCTTAAATACGATTCAGAGCTCAGTGCCACCTTAGTGTACAGTTTTTAATTTTTTAACTTTTTAATAGAGAGTGTTATGTATCAGCATAAGCAGTATGCGGTATTTATATTTGTAGTATTGGCATGGATAGGTGGGTTTGTTGCGCTTGCATGGAATTTAATGGGTGCCGATGTGCCGTTAATGGTATTTGCCGGTATTTTATTGCTGGTGGGTTTTTTATTTCATGGTTTAACCATTAAAGTTGATGAAGCCCATATTAGCTGGGCATTTGGCCCTGGTGTTGCAGGTCAAAAATTAGCACTAGAGGACATAGTTGACGTAAAAGCAGTACAAAACTCATACCGTCACGGTATTGGTATTCGCATTACACATGATGGTTGGATTTATTCAGTATCAGGCTTTAGTGCCGTGCAATTAACGCTTAAAGATGGCAGCCAATACCGCTTAGGCACGAATGACCAAGCAGGATTAGTTGCTGCGCTTGAAGATAAAATAACCCCAGTTGAAATGCCAGTAGCAGAGCCTCAAGTTAAATTACGTACGCATAATAATATGCTATAAAAAAAGCGCCTGAGGCGCTTTTTTTATTACTGGATTAGGGTTTAGTGGTCGTGACCACAACCGCCTTCACCATGTACGTGGCCATGCTCAAGCTCTTCGGCTGTTGCATCGCGTACTTCTAAAATCTCTACATCAAAATTGAGCGTAATACCAGCGAGTGGGTTGTTACCATCAACAATCACTTCTTCGTCTTGAATATCGATGATCATGACTGACTGGTCGCCGTCATCGGTGGTTGCACGAAATTGCATGCCCACTTCAATGTCCATGCCTTCAAACATTGATTTTGGCACGGCTTGCATTAAGTGATCATGACGTTCACCGTAACCTTCTTCAGGTTCAACTTTTACACTTAGTGTATCGCCAGCTTGCTTGCCTTGCAGCGCGTTTTCAAGTCCTGAGATAAGGTAACCTGTACCAACGATAAAAATTAATGGCTCACCGCCAAATGAGTTATCAATGGTATTGCCGTCATTATCTAAAACAGAGTAATGCATTTTTACCACTTTATTTGCTGCAACGATCATAGTCATTCCTATTATTCATCTTCAAGAGAGTAAGGTAGAGGCAGAATGTTTAGCTCTACCGAAGGGGTGTGTTTTGCACGAAGAGTCTGATCGATATCAGTATCGTTTGGCAACACGACCAAACCAGTTAAAGTCTGTGTTTGTTCATTATAGCTTTGCGCAATAAGTTTACCTGCGCGGCGCCAGTTTTCACCTAACTGGGTTTCGATATCGGGTGCATCGAGCAATCCTTCACTTTGCCCAGAAACGATATACATAGCACGTTTGTTTTTGCCTAGGTACTTCATACGTGCAACGGTTTCTTGGCCTGTGTAGCAACCCTTTTTAAAGCTAATGCCGTTAATGGCTTGCAGATTAACCATTTGCGGTACGTATTCATCAATCGCATCGACACTTAATTGCGGTTCACCAGCGAGTATAGACGCTTGTTGCCACATAGCGTCGTTGTCGAGGGTAGATACTTCATCAGGTAAGCAAAATTGGCTATCAACCATCAATAAAACGCGGTTTGATGCAAGTTTAAGGGCTTTACCGTGAGCGAAGTCACAAGCCGTTGCGTCATCGATGAAGTGAATATCGAGTTGTACGAGTATGTCTGTTAAGTTATCGCCAAGTAGACCAATTAATCGCTCTGATGCTTTATTAATTTCAACTTTTGCAAATACAGCGTATTTTTTTAACTCAGCCAGTGAGCATTCTACTTCAGCACTTGAACCAGCTAAAAAGTAACTTTGTTGATAAGAAAATAGCTTAAATACACCCCACAGCTTACCTTTTGCGCTACAGTGACCTGTCCACAAAAAGTTGTTGTTGTTGATTTTATTGAGATCTTGAGTGATTTGTCCGTGTAGGTAAGATAATTTATCTGTGCCTGAGAGGCTAATAATCTGATGTGATAAAGGACATGCATAAACCTGAGACATAAACACCTTCTTTGCAATAACAAATGAGGTCACATAATAACGTAGTTAAAGCGTATGGTACAGCGACTAACAGACGATGTTTTTATAACTTAGTGCTGTTAAATTAACGCGTATTTGGTAAACTCGAGTTAATTAAATATGAGGTTTAAAATGGTTGAAATACATAGTAAAGCACGTATCCGTTGGGCTTGTCGCCGTGGCATGTTAGAGCTAGATGTTTTGTTTATGCCGTTTGTTGAAGAAGCTTATGATTCGTTAGATGCTAAACAGCAAGCGATTTTTCAGCGTCTATTAACCCAAGAAGACCCAGATTTATTCGCTTGGTTTATGGGCCATGAAGAATGTAAAGACGCAGAGCTAAACAGCATGGTTCAGCTAATTTTAGACCGAGTTCGTGTATAGATTTACCGTTACAGATAATAAAACAGACCACAAACCGATTGTGGTCTTTTTTTGTGTGCTGACTCTAGTGTTGTGCCTATTTATGAACTCGGTGGTGGCAACTCTTTTTTGTATTGCACTTAATACACTTGCTGGCATTATTGTTTGGCGAAAAATCGTGGCTGCTCAACCACAGCAAGGCATTATACTCTTAGAGCCGAATCAATTTCGTTTTGAAGGATCAGGCAGGCAAATTCAAGGGGTAATTAGTAAGCAAAGCCGGTTACTTGGTCAGAGTGTGTGGCTGTATATTAATGGCTTTAGTAAAAACTATTGGCTGATTATCTCAGCCAATAGTGTTGATGAGCAAAGCTATGCGCGCTTAAAACGGGCAACGCTTGAAGCAATTAATTACGTAGCGGAGTCAAAATAGTGGGCGTTGGGTTCTCATTTTGCTCTGGATAATCAATAGTAAAGTGTAGTCCACGACTTTCTTTACGTTCCATAGCGCTTCTAATTATAAGCTCGGCAACTTGCACCAAATTACGTAACTCAAGTAAGTTATTACTCACTCTAAAGTTTGCGTAATAATCGTGTATTTCCTGTTGTAGCAGTTCAACACGATGCAGCGCACGTTCAAGGCGTTTGGTTGAGCGTACAATCCCCACATAATCCCACATAAATAATCGTAGCTCATGCCAGTTATGGGTGATCACGATTTCTTCATCTGAATTAGATACACGGCTTTCATCCCAACTAGGTAAATCTACCAGCGCGGGTGCGGTCTCTATTTTACTTAAAATGTCTTTTGCTGCTGCATGGGCAAATACAATGCACTCTAATAATGAGTTACTTGCCATGCGGTTAGCACCATGTAAGCCGGTATAAGCCACTTCACCCACAGCGTATAAATTTGCTAAATCCGTTTTGCCGTTAAAGTCGGTCATTACGCCACCACAGGTGTAATGTGCCGCAGGAACGACAGGGATTGCTTCTTTGGTTATATCAAGCCCTACGCTCAAGCATTTAGCGTAAATAGTAGGGAAGTGTTCAATAATAAAATCTTTGTCTTTATGGCTAATATCTAAATATACGCAATTTGCGCCAAGGCGTTTCATTTCAAAGTCGATAGCGCGCGCTACAATATCGCGAGGAGCGAGTTCTTCTCGTTCATCAAACTCTTTCATAAAGCGAGTGCCATCAGGGCGTTTTAAATAGGCCCCTTCACCACGCATTGCTTCAGTAATTAAAAAGTTTTGTAATTCTGGGTGGTAAAGACTGGTTGGATGAAATTGATTAAATTCCATGTTAGCAACGCGACACCCTGCACGCCACGCCATTGCTATGCCATCACCGCTAGAAACATCAGGGTTAGAGGTGTAAAGGTATACTTTACTTGCGCCACCGGTTGCTAAGGCAACAAATTTTGCACCAATGGTTTCTACTTTTTTGGCTTTTTTATTCCACACATGCATACCGTGAACATGTGACCCCGTTTTACCGATATTTTTATCAGTAATTAAATCAATCGCATTATAATGCTCTAACAAGGTGATATTACTGTGCGCTTGAACTTGGCTAATCAGCGTTGTTTGCACTGCTTTGCCAGTGGCATCGGCAGCATGCAAAATGCGTCGATGGCTATGACCCCCTTCACGAGTTAAATGAAAGCGCTCTTTACCTTTACTATCAAATTCCATATCAAAAGGCACGCCTTGGTCAATCAACCATTGTAGGCAGTCATGCGCATTACTGGCAGTGTAATGTACAGCTTCTCTGTCACACAAACCGCCGCCGGCATCTAAGGTATCTTCAACGTGAGACTCTATACTGTCATTTTTTTTATCAAAAACAGCGGCAATTCCGCCTTGGGCATAAAGAGTAGAACCTTCGGTTAATTCACCTTTACTGATCACGGTAACGTTACAGTAATTAGCCAAAGATAAAGCAAGTGATAAGCCTGCTGCGCCGCTACCAATAATAGCGACATCGGTAATGTGATGTTTATTTTGGTTCATCTGTGAGGTACTTTGCGGTTACAATGCTCAGATAGAGCAATATTTATTTTTAATACTTACAGTTGTACCATATTTGTTGAACTACTACTAAGTGGTTTTAGCGTATAAACGCGTAATTTGTAGCTATTTTATAAAAAAACAATATGAGTCAGAACTTTTTATTCATCTAAGGGTCAGAGTAGGTGTGAACAATGGCGACACTATGAATAATAAGCAAGAATCAATCAGAGGAGTACCGGCTCGAATGAGCGAGCAGGAATTAGATTTAGCGTTAGTGAAAAGGGTCCAGCAGGGAGATAAAAACGCCTTTAACCTATTAGTTAAGAAGTATCAGAACAAAATAGCCGGTTTGATCTCACGTTATGTATCAAATCAGGGTGACATTGCTGATGTAGCACAAGAAGCGTTTATTAAAGCGTATCGTGCCCTTCCAAACTTTCGTGGTGATAGTGCTTTTTATACTTGGCTTTACCGTATCGCCGTTAATTGTGCTAAAAATTATTTAGTGGCTCAAGGGCGTAAACCGCCAGCAAATGATATAGATGCTGACGATGCCGAGTTTTATGAAGGTGCAGATTCAATGCGTTCTAACGCGTCACCTGAAAATTTACTATTAAGCGAAGATGTCCGCGCTGTTATTTTTAATACGATTGATAGTTTGCCTGAAGACCTTAAAACCGCGATTACTCTTAGAGAAATTGAGGGTATGAGCTATGAAGAAATAGCCGTGGTGATGGATTGCCCAGTCGGGACGGTACGTTCGCGTATTTTTCGTGCCCGTGAAGCAATTGATAATAAATTAAACCCATTAATAGGCGAGTCTTAGTATGACAAAAGCACACGTTAATCGCTTAGATAACGAATCGTTATCAGCATTACTTGACGGTGAACAAACATTAAATGATGCAACTATTGCATCAGATGATGTTGCTACGTTTGGCCGTTACGCGTTAATCGGTGATGCAATGCGAGCTAAAGAAAATAACAATAATATGGATTTTGATATTAGTGATCGCATTTCGTTAGCACTTGAGAGTGAGCCCGTTTATGCAGACTTTAGCCAGTCTGAAAGTGTGGCAAAGCCGGTAAATACTGAAGCCGATAATAAAATCGTGGCGTTTAATTGGCGCAAGCCGGTTGCGCAGTTAGCGATTGCAGCGAGCGTAGCAATGTTTACTATTGTTGGCGTGAACACCTTGCCGCAAGGTGAAGATGCTGTGCAAAACGAAATTCCTTTATTACAAACCACGCCGTTAACCGGCATGGCATCGCCAGTGAGTTATTCATCAGCACCTGCACTTGATAACGCAGAGCAAGGTTTGCGAGAGCTTCAGCAGCAACGCATTGGCGCATTAGTACTTGAACATCAGCGTCAAGCGCGTGTAGCTCATTCGTTAAAAACAGCTAAAACAGATGAAACATCCCCAGAGGAAAAAAACTAATTAGATGAAAGTAATTACTTTTATTATGTCATTGGTGCTGAGTTTTAATACTTTTGCCAATGACACAAACCCTGCTAAAGATTTACTGCTTGAAATGGCCAGTGCAGTTCACACTCGTAATTTCGACGCCTCTTTTGTTGTTGTTAAGGGTAAAAGTATGGAGCCCTACCGTTGGGTGCATGCTAAACAAGGTGATATAGAGCTTGAACATTTAAGTTTGCTTAATGGTGCAGGCCTTGAAATGATCCGCATTGACAACCAAGTTACCTACTTTGAGCCACAATCAGAACCTTACTCGTTAACAACTGACTCGATTGCAGGCCCCATCCCAGAAGTCTTATTTAAAGATATTAACCGCTTAAGTGCACATTATGACTTTGTGCTTGGTGGTAAAGGCCGTATTGCGGGGCGTCCTGCTCAGCTGGTTCGAATTGAATCTAAAAACGATGACAAATATAACTATTGGATTTGGATTGATACTGAGTCGTCTTTATTGTTGAAAGCCGCCTATGTGAATCACCAAGGCGAAGCGCTTGAGCAATTACAACTTACCCACATTAGCGTAACTGAGCAACCGGCAAGCTTATTATTAGAAGTGCTTAATCGTAATTTTCCAACACCATTACCCGCTAATTCAATTGATGAACAAAGCAAAGCGAATGCTATGAATTGGACTATTGGATGGCTACCTGAAGGGTTTGAATTACTCAAGTCCGATAGACATAAGCTCGACTTAAACAATGAATTAACAGATTACTATTTATTTTCTGATGGATTTGTTGAGGTATCAGTATTTGTGCAACGGCCACTACCAGGTAAGCGCTTAAGCGGAGCTCTCACCTCAGGAGCAACCACTATTTATGTGCACAACGGCGGAAATTTTGATGTGTCTGTGGTGGGGAACATTCCAACCATGAGCGCTAAAGCGATTGCTGAGTCTGTTTCACGGGCATTATAGATGATAGAACAAACGTTAACCGTCGTGGCCCTTAGTGGCCACGTTGCGCATTTAGAAGCCCAACAAAAGCAGGCCTGCGAAGGCTGTAATGGTCGTTGTGGCTCTCAAGTGTTTAGTAAGTTATTTGGTACAGCAAAGAAAACCTTACCCTATAAATTCGAAACGCAATTAGAAGTTGGACAAAAAGTGACTATGTCACTGGATGACAGCCATGTTGTAAAACATGCCTTTGCCGTTTACATGCTGCCCTTATTTTTGAGTTTAATCTTCGCCTTAATAACCAGTGAATTGATACTATTGGCTGAAGGTTGGCAAATTTTAGCCGCGATATTGGGTGGCATCACCGGCTTCTTAATTGCTAAAACATGGGTGAAATCACTTAGGCATGAGATTAAAGTGATAAAAATTCATCCAATTAGCCTCCCTTTAACTCAAATAGATGGTGATTGACGCCAATTAAATGTAAAATTGCGTTTTTATGCCACAGTAACTTGAAAATGCACAGCAAGTATTTTCAAGTTATTTAGGCATGCGACCTTAGTCCTTTAAAATAGAAGTTTAGAATCCAGTTTATGAAGCATATCCGTAATTTTTCGATCATCGCCCACATTGACCATGGTAAATCGACCCTTTCTGACCGTTTGATCCAAGTTTGTGGTGGTTTAACCGACCGTGAAATGCAGAAGCAGGTTCTGGATTCAATGGATATTGAACGTGAGCGTGGCATTACCATCAAGGCGCAAAGTGTAACGTTAAACTACAAAGCAAACGATGGTGAAACCTACCAGCTCAACTTTATCGACACTCCAGGTCACGTTGACTTTACTTATGAAGTATCACGTTCATTAGCCGCGTGTGAAGGTGCATTATTGGTTGTTGATGCTGGCCAAGGTGTTGAAGCACAAACATTGGCTAACTGTTATACCGCCATCGAAATGGACTTAGAAGTTATACCGGTTCTAAATAAAATTGATTTACCACAAGCTGACCCATTACGTGTAGCCGAAGAAATTGAAGACATCATTGGTATTGATGCCCTTGATGCCGTGCAATGTAGTGCTAAAACAGGTGTGGGTATTGCCGAAGTACTTGAAATGATCGTTAAAGATGTACCGCCACCAGTTGGTGATAAAGACGAGCCATTACAAGCGCTAATTATCGATTCTTGGTTTGACCCGTACCAAGGCGTTGTATCGCTAGTGCGTATTAAGCATGGTGAACTTCGCGCGGGCGACAAAATTAAAATTATGTCGAATGAGCATATTCATACTGCAGATCATGTAGGTATTTTCACACCTAAACAAACTAATACCGGTATTTTACGTACAGGTGAAGTAGGGTTTGTTATTGCCGGTATTAAAGAAATACACGGTGCACCGGTGGGCGATACTATTACTCATCAAAAAAATGCGGCACCTGAGCGCTTACCTGGTTTTCAAAAAATTAAACCACAAGTTTATGCGGGTATGTTCCCAATTGCGTCAGATGATTACGAGTCGTTCCGCGATGCACTTAACAAACTAAGCTTAAACGATGCGTCGTTATTCTTTGAACCAGAAAATTCAACTGCGTTAGGGTTTGGTTTCCGTTGTGGATTCTTGGGCATGTTACACATGGAAATTATTCAAGAGCGTTTAGAGCGTGAATACAACATTGACTTAATCACTACAGCACCAACGGTTATTTACGAGGTGGTAACTAAAGAGGGCACTACACAAATTGATAATCCATCTGACTTACCAGCCGTAAACGATATTTTAGAAATACGTGAGCCAGTAGTAGAGGCTAACATTTTAGTACCGCAAGAGTACTTAGGTAGCGTAATCACTTTATGTGTTGATAAGCGCGGTATGCAAACTAAAATGAGCTACCATGGTAAGCAAGTTGCAGTAACGTATGAACTGCCAATGGCCGAAGTGGTAATGGACTTCTTTGATAAGCTAAAATCAACAAGCCGTGGTTTTGCCTCGCTTGATTATAACTTTAAGCACTTCCAAACCTCAGACATGGTACGTGTAGATATACTTATCAATGGCGAGCGTGTGGATGCATTGGCTATCATTGTTCACCGCGACAGCGCACAATCACGTGGTCGACAGCTTGCTGATGCGTTAAAAGAGCTTATACCACGTCAAATGTTTGATATTGCGATTCAGGCTGCGATTGGACAACATGTAATCGCTCGAACAACTGTTAAGCAACTACGTAAAAACGTAATCGCTAAATGTTACGGTGGTGACGTGAGCCGTAAGAAAAAATTACTTCAAAAACAAAAAGATGGTAAAAAGCGAATGAAGCAACTTGGTAACGTTGAAGTGCCTCAAGAAGCGTTCTTAGCCATTTTAAAAGTTGGTAAATAAAAAATAAAGGGATAATAAATGGCTGGCTACTTTTCAGTTTTATTGGTGTTATTAACCTTAGGCTCAGGCTTAATATGGTTAATAGATCACTTAATGTTTGCCCCTAAAAGGCAAGAGCGTTTGGCAATTGCACAAACTTCTGCCGGTGGCCAACTTGATGAAGAAACTGCAGCATTGATTGCGCCTGAGCCAGTCATTACTGAAACAGCAAAGTCGATTTTTCCGATGATTGCTGCTATCACTATTTTTAGATCGTTTATTTTTGAGCCGTTTCAGATCCCATCGGGTTCAATGATGCCCACCTTATTAGTAGGCGATTTTATTTTAGTGCAAAAGTATTCTTATGGAATTAAAGACCCTGTATGGCGCAGCCAGTTAGTGGATGTGAGCGAACCAGAGCGTGGCGATATTGTTGTTTTTAAATACCCATTAGATGAGAGAGTTGATTATATTAAACGCGCTATAGGCTTACCTGGCGATAAAATTGTTTATCGCGACAAGCGTTTATATATTCAACCAAAATGTGAAGAAGGCGAAGTTCAAAAAGGCGCGCTTCTTTGCAACGAATTCAATAAAATTGATTTTAAATTAATTAATGATGATGAATTTATGCAAGGCCCAATGGCTTTAGCGCGTTTAAATGAAGATTTAACGACCTCTAGCCATGATATTTTAATCAACCCAAAATCGCCTGAACGTAAAGGGCGTTACTACCAGCAATTGGGCACACCTGCGGATGAATGGGTGGTTCCAGCTGATCATTACTTTATGATGGGTGATAATCGCGATAACAGCCAAGATAGTCGCTTTTGGGGCTTTGTACCAAAAGAAAACTTGGTGGGTAAAGCTGTCTTTATATGGATGAGTTTTGAATTTGATAATGGCCCAGATGACATTTTACCAGGATGGGTTCCAACTGGTGTTCGTTTTGAACGCCTAGGTAATATTCAGTAACAATGAAAAAAAATGTAACAGAGTTATACAAAAGAATTGGCTACACATTTGCTGATCAAGGGTTACTTGAGCAAGCAATGACGCATCGCAGCCACAAAGGTCAACATAACGAGCGACTCGAATTTTTGGGCGACTCAATTTTGAGCTTTGTCATTGCCAATGCACTGTACGCTAAATTTCCTAAAGCACGCGAAGGCGATTTAAGCCGCATGCGTTCGACTTTAGTTCGCGGCCAGACTTTAGCTGAATTTGGCCTTGAATTTGAGCTTGGTGATTACCTACGCTTAGGTCCTGGCGAGCTAAAAAGTGGTGGTTTTAGACGCGAGTCAACCCTAGCGGATGCAGTTGAAGCTATTATTGGCGCTGTATTTTTAGATTCAGACATAGATCGCTGCGGCGAGCTTATTTTAGCGTGGTATGAATCACGTTTAGATGCTATTTCACCAGGGCTTAACCAAAAAGATCCTAAGACCCTGCTGCAAGAGTATTTGCAAGCTCGTAAGCTATCATTACCAGGCTACACCGTAGTTGATACTAAAGGTCAGGCACACAATCAAACATTCACGGTTGAATGTATCGTTGATGGAATGGATAGCATTATTTCTGTTGGCAGCTCACGGCGTAAAGCCGAACAAAAAGCGGCCGAAAAAGCATTGAAGATACTTAAAAATGAATCTTGATACCTTAATACAGCCTCATGAAGGCGAAATAGACACATTTTGTGGCATGGTTGCGATTGTTGGCCGTCCTAATGTGGGTAAATCAACACTGCTTAATGAAATTATTGAACAAAAAGTCAGTATTACCTCACGTAAGCCACAAACTACGCGCCACCGTATTATGGGTATTCATACTGAGGGTAAGCACCAAGCGGTGTACGTCGATACCCCAGGCCTGCACGTTGAAGAAAAGCGTGCTATTAACCGTTTAATGAACCGTGCAGCGTCTAGCTCAATTGGTGATGTTGAGCTGATCATTTTTGTGGTTGAAGGCACTCATTGGAATGCCGATGACGACATGGTACTTAACAAAGTAAGCCAAAGTGGCAAGCCGGTATTGTTAGTTATTAACAAAATTGACCAAGTGAAAGATCGCGACCTTGTACTTCCACATATGAAGTTTTTAGGCGATAAGTTTGATTTTGTCGGTATTATGCCCGTATCTGCGACTCAAGGTAAAAACATTAACCTGATCAAAGAAGAAGTGACTAAGCGCTTACCACCGTGCGAATTTTACTTTCCTGATGACTACGTAACTGACCGCTCAATGCGCTTTATGGCGGCTGAAGTTATCCGTGAAAAGCTAATGCGCTTTATGGGTGAAGAGTTACCGTATTCAGTGACTGTGGAAATAGAGCAGTTTAAATGGCAAGAAAACGGTATTTGGCATATTAATGGCCTGATACTAGTTGAGCGTGAAACGCAAAAGCGCATGGTAATTGGTAACAAAGGCGAAAAGCTAAAAGTAATCGGCCGTGAAGCGCGTAAAGACTTAGAAGAAATGCTTGAAAATAAAGTGTTTTTAGAGCTGTGGGTTAAAGTTAAATCGGGCTGGGCTGACGATGAGCGTGCCTTAAGAAGCTTAGGTTACGGTGAAGATTAACATTTTATACGCAGCATAATTTATGGACAGCGATTTCTATAAAGCTTATTTATTACATCGGCGTCCATATAGCGACTCGCAAGTAATGCTCGATATGCTAGTAGAAGGTGTTGGCCAGCTTAGAATGCTCGCACGAGTTAGTGGCCGCCAGGCCACTAAATACAAAGCCCAACTCCAACCATTTCAAGCCTTACTCGTCCATTACAATGGCAAATACGATTTAAAGTACATCAATAAGTTTGAGCTTCATGGTAATCCGTTATTTTTAACCGGTGATAAGCTTTACTGTGGCTTTTATTTAAATGAATTAACCAACCGAATTGTGCCGATTAATGAACCCATTGATCAGGTTTTTCAACTTTATAAAACTCACCTAGAAAACCTTAATAGCGGGACTGACATGCAAGCAGTGCTTCGCTCTTATGAGTTTCAATTGCTAGAGCTACTAGGTTATGGGGTTGATTTTAGTTTTGATGCGGATGGTGAGCCAATTGATGACACGCAAACGTATAGCTACTTTGCAGAAGTAGGGTTTTCGGTGCAACATGACACGCGTTCTGGATTTACCGGTTCACAACTTAATGCCATAGCAAATCATGACTTTAGCCAAGCGGATGTGTTATATATGGCAAAGCAATTAAGTCGTTATTTATTAAAGCCATTATTGGGCAATAAGCCATTAAAAAGTCGTGAGTTATTTATTAGCTCTCAATAAACAAATTTCACAGGTACAAACATGAAAGATATTCTTCTAGGCGTGAATGTAGATCATATTGCAACGCTTCGCCAAGCTCGAGGTACTTCTTACCCAGATCCAGCCCATGCAGCCAGTGTTGCAGAGCATGCCGGTGCTGATGGCATTACGATTCATTTACGCGAAGACCGCAGACACATTCAAGACCGCGATGTGTATGTGATGGCTAAAACCATTCAAACACGTATGAACCTTGAAACCGCAGTAACCGATGAAATGATTGCGATTGCACTTGAGGTTAAACCTGAATATGTTTGCTTAGTACCTGAAAAACGTGAAGAGCTTACTACCGAAGGCGGCTTAGATGTAGCGGGTAATATTGATAAAATCGCCGCAGCGACTAAAACTTTAACGCAAGCCGGTATTAAAGTGTCACTGTTTATAGATGCCGATAAAGCGCAGTTAGACGCTGCAAAAGCGTGTGGTGCACCTTATGTTGAAATTCACACTGGGGCTTACGCAGATGCCACCAACGATGAAGACACTGCCAAAGAGCTTGAGCACATTCGCCAAGGGGTGAAATATGCAGCCAGTATTGGTTTAATTGTTAATGCTGGCCATGGTCTGCATTATCACAATGTAAAACCAATTGCGGCGATGCCAGAGATTTATGAGCTAAACATTGGCCACGCTATTATTGCCCGCGCAGCCATTGACGGTTTAGATAAAGCGGTTCGTGATATGAAACGCTTAATGCTTGAAGCTCGCGCGTAGAGTTATAATTAACGATATTAAAGACGAGCTTATTTATTAGTGATATCAATGTTGGCATCAACAAGTAAGTTTTCAAGCTCGTCTTGCAACTCAAATAACTCGGGCTCAATATTCTCAAGCGTACATTCATTTTTAAGTGATGTTTCGATCGTTTCAGCCAATGTTTTTAATTTTGGTACACCTGTATAGCAGCATGCGCCATGAAATTTATGGATAACGCTCAGTACTTGTTGGCAATCTTCGTTACTTATTGCTTGGTTTAATAAGTTCAGGGTTTCGGGCACACTTAGTAGTAACATATTAAGCATTTCATTGGCTAATTCTGCTTTACCGCCTGCACGTTGCAATGCTAGCGCCCAGTCAAGGCGCGTACTTTCAAAGGGGGCTGGGGCATGTGCTAAAGTGCCTTTTGACTTATCTCGGCTCACTGGTAATTGCGGGCTATGATCGCAAATAATCTGGTTTAGCATATCTTCATCGATAGGCTTAGTTAAATAACCTTCAAAACCATCTTTTAATAACTGTTCTTTTTCACTATTAAGTGCATGCGCCGTCACGGCAATAATAGGGGTATCTTCATTCAAAGATGACTCTTTAATGAGTTTACAGGCTGTAATACCATCCATTATAGGCATTTGAATATCCATAAAAATCACATCATATTTATGGCTTTTGCTTAAACTATACGCTTGTGACCCATTATGTGCGGTATCAATTAATTCAACTTGCTCGTTGAGTAGGGTGTAAATTAATTTTAAATTAGCGTCATTATCATCCACCACTAACACCTTTAGCGGCAGCAGGGTTTGTTCATGCTGGTCTATGTTATGTGCCGGGTGATCAAGTCGATATGGTGCGGCTAATAACTCACATAATTTACGATGGTTGAGCGGTTTACTTAAACAGGCATCTGCACCACTGCCTATAAAGGCTTCGCGCATGTTGTGCGATACGGTATTGAGCATTAAATATAAATAATCGGTTGATTCTCTAACCGCTTTTACATAGCTTTTTAAACGCTGCATATCGTCAACTGATGCCATGTGACCAATAAGACAAATATCAAAATTGATCTCTGAATTTTTTATGCACTCTAAAAATTCGGTTTCGTTATAGCAAGGAGTGACACTGACTTTCCACTCTTGTAATAATGAGGCAACAGCATGATGGGTATGCTTATGCGGCTCTAAATAAAGAACACGTTTACCAATTAATGACTGGGTAGGCAAATCGTTGATAAATACATGATTTGGTAATCTAAATACACCATTAAAGGTAAAACAAGTTCCGCTATTAGGGGCTGAATTTAAGGTAATACGGCCGCTCATTGCTTCAACGATATGTTTAGTAATAATAAGCCCTAAGCCGGTACCGCCAAATTTGCGGGTAATACTGGAGTCGGCTTGACCAAAGGCGGTGAATAGCGCGTCTTGTTTATCTGCTGGAATACCCACCCCAGTATCTGCGACTGACACTAAGACAGAGGTGCGCTCTTCATCAAGCAAACGATGGCTAATATCAACTTTTATCGCGCCTTTTTCAGTAAATTTAATTGCGTTACTTAACAAGTTAATCAGCACTTGTTTAAACCGTGTGGGGTCACCAGTTAAGTGATCAGGCACCTGAGGATTAATATAAATAGAAAGCTCAAGTTGTTTGTCGTGTGCGCTAGGTGCCAGTAAGGTCATAACTTCGTTTACGCTATCGCGCAGTTGAAACTGAATAGACTCAAGCTCCATGGCTCCTGCTTCTAACTTGGAGAAATCTAATATGTCACTAATAATAGTCATTAAGCTGTTAGCCGAAAGCTCTATGGTATCAAGGTAATCTTTTTGGTTTTTATTCAGAGGCGTTTTATAAAGCTGACGGGTAAATCCAATAACCCCGTTAAGTGGGGTGCGTAACTCATGACTCATTTTAGCTAAGAAGTCAGATTTAACACGGTTAGCATCTTGCGCTTCTTTTTTAGCCATGGTGAGCTGGATATTTTGTGTTTCGTATTGTTCAAGCGTTTCGCGGTAATCGCTGGTTGCCTGATCAATATTTTTTTGCATTTCATCTTTTTGCATCACCATAGAATGCGAGATGGTATTGAGCCCCTCACGTAATAACTCAAACTCGCCATTCATGGGTTCAGTTAATCCGGTTTGTCTTTTACCTTCAATCAACCTGTCGGTAGCAAGTACTAACTTATTAAGCGGGGTCATAAACATCCGACTAAGTCTTAGCGCTAAAATAGCGGCTAATACTAAGGCGAGAATAATAATAATACCGCTGACCAATAATGCACGTTGTTGGCCAATAACAGCTTTATCGCGGTTAAGCTGAATAACAACGGTGCCCAACAAGGTTTGGAACTCAGAAGTATTCCAGTCGCTATTGGGGGTTGTATGGTTAATGATAGGGGTGAAAAAGGTTACTAAGTCTTCACTTTGCTGAACATAGGTGGCTTTAAAGCCATTTAATTGCGTTTGCTCAATTAAAGTGTCGAATGAGCGATGATAATTACTGGTTATAATAAGTTGGTTGTTATCATTAAAGATGGCAATCGATTTAATCGAAGGAGAGTGTTTGTTGTGTGTATAGCGAATTATGCGATTAAGCAGTTTTTTATTTTTTTCCAGTAAAGGTTGTTCAAGTGCAATAGCCAGAGGTTCAGCAATCGTTGTGCCTTGTTGATATAAAATTTCATCAAGCTCAATGTAACGATTTATTGTAAAATAACCACCTAGTAATAGCCCGATGATCACTGTGGGGATCAGGGTGAGTGTTAAAACAGAATCGCGCAAGCCTAGTTTGGTCATAATCTGAGCATTATTATCATTTTTATTGAATGTGAGTATATACATACTCATAGTTATTCTCAAAGTATCTAGGTAGAGACGTGATTCATCAACCTTTTAAGGTAATGCCTAATGGCACAAATATTTAAAGCAAAGAAAAAACCACTTCAACAGCAATCACTTGAACTTGATATAACGGCAATGGATCACCACGGACGTGGTATTGCTAAGTACAATAATAAAGTGTGTTTTGTCAGTGGGGCATTACCTGGTGAGCGAGTAAAAGCCAAGTTAATTGATGATAAAGCACGTTACAGCCAAGCTGACACGCTTAAAATACTCAAAGCCAGTGAATATCGCACCACACCCATTTGTGAACACTACAGCCAATGTGGTGGTTGTCAGTTGCAGCATTTAGATGCCACACAACAAGTCGTTGAAAAGCAAGCAGCAGTAAATCAATTATTTGCCAAGTTTGCAAAATTAACTGATTTGAACTGGCAAGCTCCACTGCTAAGCCAAGCAACGCATTACCGACGTAGTGCCCGCATTGCCGTAATGTTCGACAAAGCAGCAAAAAAAATGCGGGTAGGCTATAGAGCACGTGGCTCTAAAAGTATTGTTAGCATTAATCAGTGCCCAGTATTAAGTGACGTATTTGCAGAGGTATTTAACGTATTTGATAACATAATTAATCATAATAAGGCGCTGCACAGTATAAGTCATTTGCAGTTATGCGCTGCAGATGAACAACACTTTATTGTTATTCGTCATACAAAAGCCATTTCGCCCACAGATAAAGCGTTTGTTGAGCAAAGTGTCTCGGCGCATCATTGGCAATTAGTGTGGCAAAGTGATAGCGATACCATTGATCATGCCCATTTAGCGATGCCATTTTATAAGCTTGATCAGTTAGATATAAAATTTGAATTTGGACTAAATAACTTTATTCAGGTCAATGCGAGTGTAAATCAGGCAATGTTAATTCAAGCGGCGAGTTGGTTAGCATTACAAGGTGATGAAAATGTACTGGATTTATTTTGTGGTATTGGTAATTTCTCTCTAGTGTTAGCAAAGCAGGCTAAAACAGTAACAGGAATTGAAGGCGTTACTTCGGCGGTTGCATTAGCGACGCAAAATGCGCACACTAACTCTATTACAAATACCCAATTTCATTGCTTTGATTTAACCACGAGTATTAAAAAAGCGCCGTGGTTTAATAAAGAGTTAGATATTTTAGTACTCGACCCCTCTCGCACTGGTGCTATGGCAGTTTTAGAGCAGCTTCCATTAACGCAGTTTAAAGCGATTTTATATGTCTCTTGCGACCCTGTTACTTTAGCCCGTGACAGCGCTATTATTTCGCAAGCCGGCTTTGAACTTAATAAAATAGGGCTAATGAATATGTTCCCTCATACAGGGCATATCGAAACTATGGCGTTATTTCAACGGAGGTAAAGCGCATTATGGTAGCGACACGTCAATCTCATCAACATGACAAAGCAGGTGATTTTTTTTCACGCGTAGAATCTCTTGATTTGTCTCAGGAAAAAATTAGCTTACTCAATAAAGCGCAGCAACTTTGCCAAACTTGTGATAACAGCGAACGCGAAAATACCGCCATAGAGATGGTGGAGATTTTGGTTGAGCTAAATTTAGATGCTGACTCGTTAGCCACCGCCTATTTAACCCCTTATTATTTAAATGATGTAGTGAGTATTGACGCTGTCGAAGAGCATTTAGGCAATCATGTTGCGGTGTTATTAACGGGTGTGTCGCAAATGGCCACCATAAGTACGTTAGCTCATCAAGGCAATGGTACCGTGCAGGTCGATAATATTCGCCGTATGTTGCTTGCTATGGTGGAAGATGTGCGTGCCGTGGTGATTAAATTAGCCGAACAGGTGTGCCATTTACGCAACGTAAAAGACGCGGCTGAAGAAGAACGAGTTATTGCAGCCAAAGAGACTGCGGATATATTTGCACCGCTTGCTAATCGCCTTGGTATTGGCCAATTAAAGTGGGAGCTAGAGGATTTAGCCTTTCGCTATTTACACCCAGATATTTATAAAAATATAGCTAAACAACTTGATGATAAGCGCCTTGCCCGTGAAGCGTATATGGCTGATATGGTTGAGCAAGTAAAACAGCGCCTACATGAAGCGGGTATTAAAGCCGAGGTATACGGCAGGCCAAAACATATCTACAGCATTTATAAAAAAATGGCGAAAAAGAACTACGAGTTTGATCAGCTGTTTGACATACGCGCGATGCGAATTGTGGTTGAGCGCCTGCAAGACTGCTACGGTGCCCTAGGTATTGTGCACACTAATTGGCGCCATTTAAATAAAGAATTTGACGATTACGTTGCAACCCCAAAACAAAACGGCTACCAGTCTATTCATACCGTAGTATTTGGCCCCGAAGGTAAAACTGTTGAGATTCAGATACGAACGCACGACATGCATCAAGATGCAGAGCTGGGTGTTGCCGCACATTGGATGTACAAAGAAGGTGCGTTACCAGGGCGTGGTTCAGGCTATGAGCAAAAAATTAGCTGGTTGCGTAAGTTACTGCAATGGCAAGAAGAAGTGGTTGATGGCAGCGATTTAGCGCAAGAGCTTAAAAACCAAGTGGTTGAAGACCGCGTCTATGTGTTTACTCCACGTGGAGATATTTTTGACTTACCGCTAGGGGCAACGCCTCTTGATTTTGCTTACTACATTCACTCCAATGTAGGGCATCGGTGTATTGGTGCAAAAATATTTGGCAAAATAGTGCCGTTTACTCATCAATTAAGTACCGGCGATCAGGTTGAAATACTGACCCAAAAGCAGCCAAATCCAAGCCGTGATTGGCTAAATCCGTCGCTGGGTTATATAAAATCGTCTCGCGCTAGAGCCAAAATCCACCATTGGTTTAAACAGCTCGACCGCGATAAAAATTTAAGTGCGGGTAAAGAAATCCTTGATAACGAATTACAAAAGTTAGAGTTAACTTACAAAGATTTAGACCCAGCGATAAAGCGCTTTAACTTTAGAGAGCTTGATGACTTAATGGTCGCCATTGGTGCAGGCGATATTCGCCTTAACCAAATGCTTAACTTTATTACCGATAGAACGGAGCACGAGCCGGTTATTCGCTTTAAATCGCCCAGTAAAGTGACTGGCGATAAAAACGGTATTGTGGTTGATGGAGTAGGCAGTTTAATGAGTCATGTTGCTCGCTGTTGCCGCCCTGTACCTGGGGATGAAATTATTGGGTATATTACCCAAGGCCGTGGCATTGCCGTGCATCGTGAGGATTGTGACTCGTTTAGTAATTTAAAAAACAAGCACCCAGAGCGCGTTATTTCAGTAAGTTGGTCAGATGATATTAGCAGCTCCTACGCGTTAACTATTCGTATTGAAGCCAGCGATCGGTCTGGTTTAATTCGTGATATTAGTTCTGCTTTGGCGAATGAAAAAGTCAATGTGCTCAATATGAATGTCAACACGGTTGATAGCACTCAAACGGCTATTTTTGTGATGCAAATAGAAGTGCATGACTTACAAGGCACAAATAAAGTGCTTTCTAAGTTACACCAGATAGAAGGGGTGCACAGTGCAAAACGAGGGCAGTAATCAGGCTAATAATGAGGCTTTAAGCCAACTGCTGGAAATAATGCAAACACTGAGAAACCCTGAGGGCGGATGCCCTTGGGATCTCAAGCAAACGTTTGCGTCAATCGTGCCACACACGCTTGAAGAAGCTTACGAAGTAGCTGATTGTATTGAAACGAATAATTTAAGCGATTTAAAAAATGAGTTAGGCGACTTACTATTTCAAATTGTGTTTTATGCGCAACTAGCACAAGAGCAGCAATTATTTAATTTTAACGATGTAGTGGCACAGTTAAATGAAAAGTTGGTGCGTCGTCATCCGCATGTATTTTCAGCGCAAGACACACCTAAAACCGATGCCGAATTAGCTGCGCAGTGGCAAGCAATAAAAGCACAAGAGCGCGCGGCTAAACTCCAAGGTCAAAGCTCAGTACTTTGGCAAGATATACCAAACAGTTTACCTAGCTTAATAAAAGCCAAAAAAATTCAGCAACGGGTCGCTGCATTAGGGTTTGATTGGCCTACTTATCATGGAGCTATTGATAAAGTGAGTGAAGAGGTTGAAGAAGTGAAAGAAGCCTTAGCTCATGACCCATACTCAGATCATACAGCAGAAGAGCTAGGTGATTTGCTGTTTGCTACTGTTAATGTAGCGCGCCATGTTAAACGCGACCCCGAACAACTGCTTCGCAGTGCAAACGATAAGTTTTCTGCACGATTTGAAAAGGTGCAAAACTACTTAATTGCACAGGGTAAATGTATTGAGTCTGCGTCTTTAGAGGAAATAGATGCAGCATGGGATGCGATAAAAAAAATTAAATAAATAGGGACATAAAAAATGTCTGTTTTTTGTGCACAGATTTGCCATTTTTAGCTGGATTGCTTAGCTATGTTTTGGTACAATTTCGCCCCGTCTTGTTTATATTCCAAAATCACTTGTTTGGGTATTATATTCCTTTTAATTCCTGATATTCTAGGGTTCGCATGAGTACAAAATTTATCTTCGTTACTGGCGGAGTTGTTTCTTCGTTGGGTAAAGGTATTGCAGCAGCATCGTTGGCCGCTATTTTAGAGGCCCGTGGCTTAGATGTTACCATTTTAAAGCTGGATCCTTACATCAACGTTGACCCAGGCACAATGAGCCCAATTCAACACGGTGAAGTATACGTTACCGAAGACGGCGCAGAGACCGACCTTGATTTAGGTCACTACGAACGTTTTATTCGCACCAAAATGACCAGCCGTAATAACTTTACGCAAGGGCGCGTATATGAAGATGTACTACGTCGTGAAAGACGTGGCGAATATCTTGGCGCAACAATTCAAGTTATTCCTCATATCACTAATGATATTAAGCAACGTGTTTATGATGGCGCAGAAGGCCATGATATAGCAATCGTTGAAATTGGTGGTACGGTAGGCGATATTGAGTCACAACCATTTATCGAAGCTATTCGTCAAATGGGCACAGAGATTGGTCGTGAACGTGCGCTATTTATTCACTTAACGCTAGTGCCATTCTTAGGCCCTGCCGGTGAAGTGAAAACAAAACCAACTCAGCACTCAGTTAAAGAGTTACGCTCAGTCGGTATTCAACCAGATATTCTTATTTGTCGCTCAGACCGTAAGCTGCCAAATAACGAGCGTGCAAAAATTGCATTATTCACAAACGTTGAAGAAAAAGCCGTTATCTCACTGCCTGATGTAGACAGTATTTATAAAATCCCTGCGTTATTAAAGTCGCAAGAGTTAGACAACTTTGTATGTCGTCGTTTCCATTTAGATGCACCTGAAGCTGATTTAGCTGAGTGGGAACAAGTATTGTATCAAGAGTCTAACCCAACGGGTGAAGTGACGATTGGTATGGTTGGTAAATACATTGAATTACCGGATGCATACAAATCAGTAAACGAAGCTTTAAAACATGCAGGATTAAAAAATCGTTTAACTATTAATATTCAATACGTTGATTCACAAGACTTAGAAACTAAAGGAACCGATATTCTTTCTCGTTTAGATGCTATTTTAGTGCCAGGTGGTTTTGGTGGTCGTGGTGTTGAAGGTAAGATTTTAGCGGCTAAATATGCCCGTGAAAACAAAGTGCCTTACTTAGGCATTTGTTTAGGTATGCAGGTAGCGCTAATTGAATACGCACGAAATGTTGCCGGTTTAACTGATGCAAACTCAACGGAATTTAATGCAAATTCAGAGGCTCCAGTGGTTGGTTTAATTACCGAGTGGCTAGACGCTGAGGGTAACGTAGAAGTACGTGATGAAAAGTCTGATTTAGGTGGCACAATGCGTTTAGGCGCACAAAAATGCCATTTAACGCCTGGCTCTAAAGTACACGAAGTGTATGGCAGCGACGAAATTGTTGAACGTCACCGTCACCGTTACGAAGTTAATAACAACTTCGTTGCACAGCTTGAACAAGCAGGTTTAAGCTTTACTGGTTTATCTGAAGATAAAAAGCTAGTAGAGATTATTGAAAATAAAGATCACCCTTGGTTTATTGCAGCGCAATTCCACCCGGAATTCACTTCAACGCCACGCGATGGTCATCCGCTATTTGAAGGGTTTGTAGCTGCGGCTCATACCTACCAAAAAGCGTCTTCGTAATTTAAAAAAGGCTGTGCATATTGCGCGGCCTTTTTTGTTTCTAAGGCTGGCCTAGGTTAGCCGTACTCACCATTTTGGGAATATAGAGGAATCAAGATGTCAGAAATCGTAAAAGTAATCGGTCGTGAAATTATGGACTCGCGTGGTAACCCAACTGTAGAAGCTGAGGTATATTTAGCTGATGGTTCATGGGGCCGTGCTGCTGCACCATCAGGTGCATCTACAGGAACTCGCGAAGCATTAGAATTACGTGATGGTGATAAAACTCGTTATTTAGGTAAAGGCGTATTAAAAGCGGTAGGTTTCATTAATAATGAAATTGCAGCGGCTTTAAAAGGTCAAAATGCACTTGCTCAAAGTGATGTAGACCAAGTAATGCTTGATTTAGATGGTACTGAAAATAAAGAAAAACTAGGTGCTAACGCAATTTTAGCAGTATCACTCGCTACCGCCAAAGCCGCCGCGCAATTTAAAAAAGTAGAGCTATACGAGCACATTGCTGACTTAAATGGCACGCCAGGTGTTTACTCTATGCCACTACCAATGATGAACATCATCAACGGCGGTGAGCACGCTGATAACTCAGTGGATATTCAAGAATTCATGATCCAACCTGTTGGTGCTGCTAATTTCCGTGAAGCATTGCGTATGGGTGCTGAAATATTTCACAGCCTTGCAAAAGTGCTTAAAGCGGATGGTCATTCAACAGCTGTAGGTGACGAAGGCGGTTTCGCACCAAACCTTGCATCAAACGAAGCAGCACTTGCAGCAATTAAAGTGGCTGTTGCAAATGCCGGTTATGAGCTTGGTAAAGATATTACCCTTGCACTTGATTGTGCTGCCTCTGAGTTTTATGACAAAGAAGCAAATATCTACGACCTTAAAGGTGAAGGTAAAAAGTTTACCTCTGAAGAGTTTAACTACTTCTTAAAAGACTTAACTGAGCAATACCCAATTGTATCAATTGAAGATGGCTTAGATGAGTCTGATTGGGATGGCTTTGCACACCAAACTAAGCTAATGGGCGATAAAGTTCAATTAGTGGGTGATGACTTATTCGTAACCAATACTAAGATTTTAAAACGTGGTATCGACAATGGTATTGCTAACTCAATCTTAATTAAATTTAACCAAATTGGTTCACTAACAGAAACGTTAGCGGCAATCAAAATGGCGAAAGATGCTGGTTTTACAGTGGTTATTTCTCATCGCTCTGGTGAAACTGAAGATGCAACCATTGCTGATTTAGCGGTTGGTACAGCTGCAGGCCAGATCAAAACAGGTTCATTAAGCCGTTCAGATCGTGTTGCTAAGTACAACCAATTGCTTCGTATTGAAGAGCAATTAGGCGCTAAAGCACCGTACAATGGTTTAAAAGAAGTTAAAGGTCAGTAATTCTTTAATTTGTTTAAAATTATAAAAATCCTCGCTTATGCGGGGATTTTTTATGCGTGTTATAAAGTAATGGGAAGGGCTGTCCATAGTGAAGCTACAGTAGAGAACCTAAGACTTATTACAACTGAAACTGCTGTTTTAATATCTCTTTTGTAAAACTGGTTTTTAAATAAAAGCCACGCGGCAGTGTTTGTATAATTTGTCCGTTGGGGCCTATGGCATCGGTAACTACTTTGCTATTAGCGGCTTTTGGCCGTATTTGCATGGCGTCGCCTAAATGCCCTGATATTTCATCTACCCGACCAAGCGCTATAAGCTCCATTTGCTCTTCCCAGTCTCGCTGTAATTGCGCATCTTGCGCGGGGGAGGGTTGCCACAAAAAGCCACTGCCTATGGTTCTATCAAACGGGGCGATATTGCGCTCACTTAAAATAGGTAACCATAAAACATGATTCAACTTTTTACGTACGCTACTTGTGTGCCACGTCATGCCAGTTACATTCATTAGCGGGGTAACCGACACAAAGGTGGTTTCTAGCGGTTTACCTTTATATGAAATAGGCAATGTTTTAAGCTCTATGCCTAAATCCTCAAAGTCGGGGAGCGGTTTTGACCCAGCACTTGCGCCTAATACATACTCAATCAGTTGACCTGTCCAGCCTTTTTCACGCAATAAATCATCTGGCGTTTTAAAGTGGTACTGCTGTGCTAGTTGTCCAAGTGTGAGCCCTGCAATATTATTGACACGTTGCATTAGTTGATTAATTGAATGAGGCTTTAAAGGTTGCATACTGTTAATTTAGTTGAATAAATACCAACGCCATGATAGCAAATTAGCTTGATAGTGGATATCTTTAGTGGTTGGTTGATTTTTATACGTGCCGTGGTTGGTGCAATTTTATGCACTGCTTTAAAACGCTAAAATTAACTAAGTAACTGAACTACATTGTTTTTTTTTGTTTTTGGTGTTCAGTTTTAATTAAGGTCTATAATTGTTGTAAGGATAAATACAGATGTATAAACATGTTTATCCACAGATTCTGTGGAGAACATCACTTTTTTGATCTTGTATTGTGGATTTGTTTGGTAAATGAGCGTGTTTTACAAAAGTTATGCACAAGCTGTGAGTAACCAGCACAAACAGTGTGGTTTTTATGTATTTACGTATGGCAGTGTAGTTTGTTATTCACATGCAATGGATTTCGCCATTAATTTGCTTTAAGTGAAGGTGTTAACGAGGCTTGCACGTAATAGTATTTGCCGTATTGCAGCTAATGTGGAACAATCATAAAAAATCGACTTACAAATGAGGCACTAAGGTGATTGATGCCGAAGGTTTTCGTGCCAATGTCGGAATTGTAATTTGCAATAATCAGGGGCAAGTGTTTTGGGCCAGACGCTATGGTCAACATTCTTGGCAATTTCCCCAAGGTGGTGTTGATGATGGTGAAACACCAGAACAAACTATGTACCGTGAATTACACGAAGAAGTAGGTTTGCGACCAGAAGATGTAGAAATAGTTGCAAGCTCAAAACATTGGTTACGCTATAAATTACCCAAACGATTAATCCGCCGAGATTCAAGTCCGGTGTGTATTGGGCAAAAACAAAAATGGTTTTTACTAAAACTGCGCTGTAAAGATGAAGATGTAAACTTACTAAAAACGCACCATCCTGAATTTGATGATTGGCGGTGGGTGAGTTATTGGTATCCAGTAAGGCAGGTAGTATCGTTTAAACGGGATGTTTATCGACGTGTAATGAAAGAGTTTGCTCCTTTTGCTATGCCCTTCAATAAGCGAGAGCAACAAAAAGACAATTGGCGAAGCAAAAGGTAGTTTTACATAAAAAGGAGCAGTGTATGCTGGCAACACTCAGATCAATAGCTGAGTCTGTTTCGCAACAAGCGAATTTAGACGATGCGTTAGTGTGCTTTGTGAAAATGGTAAAAGATGCCATGAATACCCAGTGCTGCTCCATTTATTTTGCCGATTACAGTCAAGATAATTTTGTACTGATGGCTACCGAAGGGTTAAACCCTGATGCGGTGGGCAAATTTAGAATTGGCTTTACCGAGGGTTTAGTTGGGCTTGTTGCTCAGCGTGAAGAAGCAATTAACATTGCCTTTGCTAAATCGCACCCTCGCTTTAAACTCTCCCCAGAAGTGAACGAAGAAGGCTATAACGCCTTTTTGTCTGTGCCTGTTGTTCATCAAAAAAAGGTATTGGGCGTTATTGTTGTGCAACAGAAAATGGCGCGGGTATTTTCTCAAGATGAGGAGTCTTTTTTAATTACGCTTTCAGCGCAGTTAGCTTCACAGCTTGCGCATGCCGAAATAAAAGAAGTGTTGCGCCAAGATGAGTCATCTCATCAAACATCGGTTTTAAAAGGGGTGTCTAGTGCACCAGGCATTAGTATTGGTAAAGCCTTTGTTGTTATTCCTAAACTTAATTTTAAGTCCATAGAGCTCACCAAAAATAGCGATGTGAATGAACAACGCCGTTTATTCACGCAAGCGGTTGCTGCAACGCGCAAAGAATTTAGCACTTTATCGATGACATTAAGCGATACCATACCGCAAGAAGCGTTGGCGGTGTTTGATGTGTATCAGCAATTATTGGATGCTAAAAGCTTAGGTCATAATGTAGAGGCACAATTACAAGAAGGTTGGTGTGCAAAAAGTGCATTAAAAATTGTGATTGAACGTTTAGTTGCGCAGTTTAATGAAATGCAAGACCCTTACATTAAAGAGCGTGCGGTTGATGTTAAAGACATTGGCTTACGGGTGCTTCATCACTTAGTGAACACAGAGCATGCAATAAAAGACTACCCTGAAAACACAATCCTCATCGCTCATACATTAACTCCTGCAATGTTAGCCGAAGTGCCAAATGAGCGTTTAGCAGGTGTGGTAAGCATTAATGGTTCAGCTAATAGCCATGCCTCTATTTTAACCCGAGCAATGGGCGTACCTGCAATTTGGGGTATTGAAGATTTACCGTTACTGCAGTTTGATAACAAGGAAATGATTTTAGATGCTTTTGCTGGGCGTTTATATATTTCGCCTTCGCAAATGCTTATTGATGAGTATACAGAATTACAACACCAAGATAACTTACTCAACAATCGTTTTTTAGAAGAGCAATCACTGCCTGCAATTACCTTGGATGGGGAGCATATTAGTTTATTGCTCAACGCAGGGCTTGAACTTAATACGCAACAAAATAGTGCCCATATTTGTGATGGTGTTGGTCTTTACAGAACCGAAGCGTGGTTTATGCAAAAAGGGCAGTTTCCATCGCAACAAGAACAAGAAAAATGGTATCGCGAAGTACTCAGTAGCTATTATCCTAACCCCGTAGTTATGCGAACGTTAGATATTGGTGGCGACAAAGTTTTAGATTATTTTAATATTACCGAAGAAAACCCGTTTTTAGGATGGCGTGGTATTAGAATTAGCCTAGATCATCCCGAGCTTTTTTTAGATCAGCTCAAAGCCATGCTCAAAGCGAATATTGGCTTAGGTAATTTAAAAATAATGCTGCCTATGATCAGCGGCACTGATGAAGTTGAAGAGTCGCTGGCATTGTATAACCAAGCCTATTATGAGTTAAGCGAAACATTTCCTGAGCAACTTATAGAAAAGCCAGATATTGGCATTATGCTTGAGGTACCTTCAAGTGTATTTATGCTGCCAGAGTGGTCTAGAAAAGTTGATTTTTGCTCAGTGGGTAGTAACGATTTAACTCAGTATTTATTAGCGGTAGATAGAGCAAATGCCCGTGTGGCCGATTTATTCAATCCTTATCATCCAGCTGTGTTACGTGTATTAAATAATATTGCCAGCGAATGTGAGCACTATGAATTACCCTTTAGTTTATGTGGTGAGCTTGGCGGCGATCCCGAGGGAGCAATATTACTCATTGCCATGGGCTATAGACGTTTAAGTATGAACTTATCGTCGTTAAATAAAGTGAAATGGGTGCTTAGGCGCTTAAATGTTAGTGACATGGAACAATTACTGAGCGAGTGTTTAGCACAGCCCAATGCTAAACAAGTGTTGCGTTTAACCCGTAATTTTATGATAGAGCATCAGCTAGGTAATTTATTTTATACACCTAAATGATAGAGCTGTTATTGTTTATATAATCAATTAAAATATACATATTCTTAAATGTATTAGAGATAACTATGTATGAACTAGGACTGCTAGTTGCAAGTTGTGCGTTATTAGGTTGCATTGTTGGTTTTTTAGCAGGACTTCTAGGCATAGGCGGTGGTTTAATCATTGTGCCGGTGCTAACGAGCTTGTTACTGGGTTTTAATGTGGCCGCTGCCGATCATGTATTAGTTATCGCTATTGCGACATCTTTAGCCTCTATTTTATTTACCTCGACTTCTTCAGCGTTAGCTCATCATAAAAATGATAATGTGCCTTGGAAAATTGCCCCTTGGGTAATGTCGGGTGTGGCCATTGGCGCCTTGATTAGCGGCTTTGCTGCCAGCTTTATACCTGAGAAAATGTTACGAACCGTGTTCGCAGTGAGTGTGGTTTTTATTGCTATGAGAATGGTGCTTTCTGCCCGTAATAAAGTGAGCGTAGGTCACCCGATGCCTGCAGGCCCCGTGCTAGGAAGTATTAGTGCGATAATGGGGGCACTATCTGGGTTGATTGGGATTGGCGGTGGCGCATTACTTGTGCCTATGCTGCACTATTTTTCGGTTGATATTAAAAAGGCAATTGGTTGCGCTGCTGCATGTGGTATTGTAATTGCCTTTTTTGGCTCTATTGGTTATGTCAGCGCCGGTTGGCAAGTAACTGACTTAGCGCATGGTTTTATGGGATTTGTGTATTTACCCGCATTGTTTGGGATTGTTGTTACCTCATGGTTTATAGCGCCAATAGGCGCCAAAGCAACGCATTACTTACCTGTGAATACAATTAAGAAAGTTTTCGCGATGTTACTTGTTATCATCGCTATTAAAATGGTTTTTAGCTAAAGGTTTATTTTTATGGCACTGGAGTTTCCTCAAATTGATCCAATAATATTTTCTATTGGACCACTTAGCGTTCGTTGGTATGGGTTAATGTACTTAATTGGTTTTGCGTTTGCGATGTGGTTTGCTAATCGTCAAGCTAATAAGTCCGGTTCAGGTTGGACTAAAGACGAGGTCAGCGATTTACTCTTTTACGGCATGCTGGGCGTTATATTAGGTGGGCGTATTGGTTATGTTCTGTTTTATCAATTTAGCTATTTTATCGAAAACCCCTTATATTTGTTTAGAATAGACCAAGGTGGCATGTCGTTTCATGGTGGGACACTGGGGGTGATCACTGCAATTGCTATTTTTGCTTACAAGCGTAAAAAATCGTTATTACAAGTCGGTGATTTTGTAGCACCTTTAGTGCCTGTTGGTTTACTGGCTGGGCGTATAGGTAACTTTATTAACGGCGAATTATGGGGGCGTACCACTGATGTTCCGTGGGCAATGGTGTTTCCAACTGGAGGCCCGCTTGCACGCCACCCTTCACAACTTTACGAAGCTTTTTTTGAAGGGCTTGTATTGTTTGTCATATTATTGTGGTTTATTAAGCGTCCACGTCCTGCGGGAAGTGTGTCGGGTTTGTTTTTACTGGGTTACGGCGTATTTAGATTTTGTATTGAATATTTTCGCCAACCAGATGCGCAATTGGGGTTATTTGCCGACTTCATTTCTATGGGGCAAATTCTATCGTTACCAATGATAATTGGCGGGTTAGGCTTACTTATTTGGGCCTATAAACAACCACAATCAAAAACAGCGGCAAAAGCTTAAAAGAAGAAGTTAGATGAAACAATATTTAGAATTATGTCAGCGCATTGTTGACCAAGGACAATGGGTTGAAAACAAGCGTACAGGTACACGTTGTTTAACGGTTATAAACGCTGATTTAGAGTACGATGTGGCTAATAATCAGTTCCCAATGATCACCACGCGAAAAAGCTATTACAAAGCGGCTATTGCTGAATTATTAGGTTATTTAAGAGGCTATGACAGTGCTGAGCAGTTTCGCAATATAGGTTGTAAAACCTGGGATGCTAACGCCAATGAAAATAGTGCCTGGCTCAATAATCCTAATCGTAAAGGTGAGGATGATATGGGGCGCGTTTATGGCGTGCAAGGACGAGGCTGGCAACGCCCTGATGGTTCAACACTGGATCAACTGGCAAAGGTCATTAATAATTTAAAAAATGGCATAGATGATCGCGGCGAAATTATTACATTTTACAACCCTGGTGAATTTGAACTTGGCTGCTTGCGCCCATGCATGCATACACATACCTTTTCATTACTAGGCGATACCCTGTATTTAACCTCGTACCAACGAAGTTGTGATGTACCATTAGGTCTAAACTTTAATCAAATTCAATGTTTTGTTTTATTGGCACTGGTTGCACAAATTACTGGCCACAAAGCAGGTAAGGCATATCATAAAATCACCAATGCCCACATTTACGAAAATCAGCTAGATTTAATGCGAGATGTGCAATTAAAGCGCGAGCCATTTGCTTCTCCTCAATTAAAAATTAATCCAGAGATTAAGTCACTCGAAGATATAGAAACATGGGTAACACGTGATGACTTTGAGGTGGTTGGCTATCAATGCCATGAAGCGATTCAGTACCCATTTTCAGTTTAAAAAATAAGGAGAGCATAATGAAAGCAGTGATCCCCGTAGCCGGCCTTGGAACACGTATGTTACCGGCCACTAAAGCAATTCCAAAAGAAATGCTGCCCGTTGTAGACCGTCCACTCATTCAATACGTTGTTAGCGAAGCGGTTGCCGCTGGCATCAAAGAGATAGTGTTAGTAACCCATTCGAGTAAAAACTCAATTGAAAACCATTTTGATACCAGCTTTGAATTAGAGGCAACATTAGAGAAACGTGTAAAGCGGCAATTACTTGCCGAAATACAGTCTATTTGCCCTAAAGATGTGACCATTATTCATGTACGTCAAGGTGAAGCAAAAGGCCTAGGCCATGCTATTAACTGTGCCGCCCCTATTATTGGCAATGAACCTTTTGTGGTTATTTTACCCGACGTTATTATTGATGATGTAGAAAGTGACCTAACAAAAGACAACTTAGCTGAAATGATTACTCGCTTTGAGCAAACTAAACACAGTCAAATTATGGTTGAACCAGTTCCTAAAGATGACGTAGATAAATTTGGTGTTGTGGATTTAGGTGATGTTGAGTTAAACCAAGGTGAAAGCTCACCCATTAAGAGTATGGTAGAAAAACCACCCGTTGACGAGGCACCTTCAAACCTTGCTGTGGTTGGTCGTTACGTGTTGAGTAAAAATATTTGGCCATTACTGGCTAAAACCCCTCAAGGTGCTGGTGATGAAATTCAGCTAACAGATGCAATAGCCATGCTTATGCAAGATGAAAAAGTAGATGCCTACGCAATGAAAGGCCGAAGCCATGATTGTGGCAGTAAAATTGGTTATTTAAAAGCAACCATTGAATTTGCTCTTCGTCGTGATGAATTCGCCGGTGAGCTTAAAACGTTTATTAAAACGTTAATTTAAATAAACTTATCATTATTAGAAGCGCCTATATGGCGCTTTTTTTGATTGTAAAATAGTTTTTTTAGTATTTTAAATTATCACTATTTTTGCAGTTATACAGACATATTTAATATTGTGTTGTAATCTTTATGTTAATCCAAGTTGTTTTGTTGTTAACGTGCTTTATTGATTCAATTGAAAATTGACTTAATTGAGCGGTCTAAACTATTGAAAGAGAAACAATCAATGTGTGAATACAGCATAAAGTATCACCGATATCTGGTTATAGCGTTACTCATGTTAATTGGGAGTGGCTGTACTGTATCGCCAGATAAAACTACGTTAAATGAAGAAGTTAAAGATTCCCCTGAATATGTAACTATCACCGCACTTGAGCTAGCACAGCTAAAAGATGCAGCCTTGCAATGGCAACAAGCACGTTCTGGTATAGAGCGACTATTAAAGTTAGAACGTGAGCTTACATATTTAGTTGATAATTTAGATATTATTAGCAGTAAAGCAATAGCGCAATCTAATCAGGCTGTTAGCAATCGCTATGCTCGCTCATCAATTAAGACTAATGCCTCGCCAAACCTCAGGTATGGTAATAACTACGCAAGCACCTCAGATAACGTAGAACGACCGAGACAAAGATATAGTAACCGTTATGTAAAACCGACTGGTAGGGACGCTCTAAAAAATCAGCGATATAGCAGCCGCTATGCTAGTGTTCCTACAAAAATAATTACAGCCCCTTCAAAAAGCTACAGTAAACGAACTGTTCGCTCACCAGTTAAAGCGATTAGTTCTAGGGTGAACAAAAAGGTTGCCTCTAAAATATCGATGGCAACAAAAGTGGCAATGGTAGATAAAAACAAAAAAGTATTTGCCTTACAGGTAGCGTCGCTTGATTCAGAAGAAAGTGTTGCTAAAGAGTGGAAGCACATTAACAAAAAAGCAGCGCCTTTGTTTAAGGATAAAATCACGACAAACATTGAAAAAGCAAAAGTTAATAACAAAACCTATTATCGACTAAAGTTAGGTGAGTATTTTAACTTTAAAAGTGCTGAGGATGATTGTGAGGTATTTAAATTCTATAAAGTTGATTGCTTTGTGAGTAACTACACTGACAAACCAATTAGATTATAAATTATTTATTTGGCGCTTTTATTGCATAATAGCTAGAGCTAGTTTTTTGTAATAAGTGCTTTAAAGTGAAACTTCGTTTAATAATATTACTAATACCATTTGCATTAGCTGGTTGTAGCAACCAGCTAATGCCCGCCGACTCACAAAGCGACAAGCTTGTGCGTGAAAAAGATATAAAACCTTACTTAGAGCAATGGGATAACAACAAAGAGCAAATAGCGCGTTTAAGCACCATGGAAGAGGACTTATCATTACTGATTCAAGCTCTTTCTGCACAAACAGATATTGATGCCATACCTGAGCCGTTGAAGCGCTGTTTGCCCTCCAAGTTGCAGCCGTTACCGACAAAGACCGACTTAGCCAAAGTTTAAATCAAATAAAAGCCAGCGCATCTTCGTTATTTCAGGGCGAATTCGTGGCGAATGTAGAAACTATCAACATGAGTGGCATGACCTACTACCGTTTAAAGCTTAGAGCTTATCAAAATCAAGCCAATGCCGCTGCTGATTGCGATAAACTTAAGCAGCGCAAAATCAACTGCATTGTGAGCCATTACACCCAACAGCCATTAAAATAAATATGCATCTAGGGTATTAGGCATAATAATTGCTTTGTTACTATCATGTTTTTAGAGGATGGCAACTATGCGCCTTTTGTTACCCTTACTATTATTAAATTTAGCGGGCTGTAGCTTAACACCCCAGCCAAAGCCAAGTATAAGCACTGATGCGCCTAAAACGGTCATGGCACCCTATACGCTCAATCAGTACGTGAATAGCTTGAGTGCCCAGCTTAGCCATATCAAAGAGCCTTTTAAAAGCACCGCATCAATTGCGGTCAGCAGCTTTTATTTAGCCAATGCTTTGGATTCACAAATTGCCCAAGGGCAGGGAGCAGGGCTTAGTCAGCAAGTTCAAGAAAGCTTAATAACCCAATTTACTCAGTTAGGGTATAACACAGTTGAATACCGGCTTGAAAACCAACTTAACTTATCAGCGAGTGCAGACTCAGTACTAAGCCGCAATACTGGCAACTTAAAGCAGCGTCAGATTATTGACTTTGTCATCACCGGTACTTTAACTCGCCAAGAGCATGCTTATATTGTTAATGCACGAATGGTAAATATGCAAACCAACCAAGTTGTATCTGCCGGCAGTACTGAAATTCCCATCAATGTGATGTGGAGCAACGAAAAAATACAGCAGCGCGGTGACTATATTTACCGCAGTGAATATTAATTAGGAGCACACATGAAACGCCTACTATTAACTTTATGTTTGCCACTAGGCTTTGGTTGTTCACAAATGACAAACCATAGTGACACACAAATTACCGACGATGCGCCTATGTTTTTTGAGCAACGCCCTGTAGCCGCACCTACACAAAGCGACTCGCTGTATCAAAATAAAACAGCAGTGATGAATAAAAACAAACAAGTTAACACGCCAACACGTAAAAATATTAATCATTATGTGCGTGGCATCATGCAAGACATGGCTGAAAATTTACAGTACGTAAATACTAAAACGCCATTAGCGGTATCAAGCTTTGTTTTTTTAGACCGTGACTACAACAATGCTGACTTAGTGGGTAACCAAATAGCAGAGAGCTTTATGCATGAGCTGCATAATTTTGGTGTGCCGGTAATCGATTTTAAAACCACCGATTATATGCGTGTAACACCTGGCGGCGATTTTGTTTTTAGTCGCGACTACTTAGAGCTTAACCAAGAACAAAATTTTAGTTACGTATTAGCCGGCACGCTAGTAAACCACCAAGGTGGCATACTAGTAAACGCACGTATTGTTGGTTTAGCGAGTAAAGCGGTTGTAGGCTCTGCACAGGGTTTTATTCCACAATCAGTTATTGATGCGCTAAATAGCAGTAACAGTGCTGATGGCGTTATGCTAAAACAAGCGAGTAAGTGAGGTTTATCATGGCTAACTTAGCTAAGCGCTCAGCTTTAATTAGCATAAGTGCATTATCATTATTACTTTCAGGCTGTAATTTACTTGGTGAATCTAACATGACTGAACCCGCTGAGCCTGAGCAAAAAGTGGTAAGCAATCTTGATTTTAACCAGATCATGGCGCAAATGCAGCAAAATGACGAGCAAGAACAATACGCCGATACAACGCAGTTTAACCCAAACAAGCATCATAAAAGTTTAGTTAACTACGTAGAGCAAATGGCACTTGATTTAACCGACACCATGCAAGTAGCCCCGCAAGATGCAGCGATTGCGGTTACGTCGTTCGTTGATTTAGACGCAAGTTTAACTACAGCAAGCCAGTTAGGTAATCAGTTATCAGAAACCTTTATACACCAGCTACAAAAGTTTGGTTATAGCGCCGTTGATTTTAAAACAGCCAATTTAATTACCGTTAATGAACAAGGTGACTTTGCATTCACCCGAAACACTCGCAAGCTTGCAGGTACGAATATAGCCAACCATGTTTTATCGGGTACATTAATTTACCGTGCAGATGGGGTTGTTATTAACGCTCGCGTAATAAATATTGAAAATAAGCGCCTTGCCGCCAGCAGCCGAACATTTATACCGCTTTACGTACTAAATAAAGAAGATATATATTTATCAAGCAATTAACTTAATTTGATACTTGATATAAAAAACCAGATGCCGTTATAATTTTTGTAAGCTTGATGTGGCCTCTTAGTTAAATGGATATAACGGCCCCCTCCTAAGGGGCAGTTGCAGGTTCGATTCCTGTAGGGGCTACCAATAACACGTTTCACACCTAAAAATACGGCAACAATAAATTCAAACCTTCCGTATACCCCTTTATAAATAAGTCCTCCACGTTTCAAGTCGTAAAATTTGGTATCGCTACATTTCATATTTTTAGTTACACTCATAGTTACACCGAATCGTTTTGCCGATTTTGATGTAACTAAAACCGCTGTAATTTAGTTAAGCGGATGAAAATTAAAGGAAGAATGCGGATCTTGATTTTAGTATCCCATTTTTAGGTTTGGCTACCTATTCGATAATGGAGTGAAACATGCCAAGAGCAACAACCCCTTTAAACGATACGCAGATAAAAAATGCGAAACCAAAAGCAAGTGAATACCTGTTATCTGATGGTGGCGGGTTAGGCTTGCGTATAAAAAAGAATGGCTCTAAAACGTGGCTGTTTAATTACTACCGTCCGCACATCAAAAAGCGAGCGCAGATAAGCTTTGGCGTTTACCCTGCCATAACGTTAGCAGCCGCTAGAAAAAAACGTGACGAGGCAAGGGCGCTACTTGCTAATGATATTGACCCTAAAGAATACAGGGAAGAAATTCAAAGCACTAAAGCAACTGAGGCAAAGAATACTTTTGAGGCGGTAGCAACTGAATGGCTCAACCTTAAAACGGCTAAGGTAAGCCAGCGGCACTCTTTTAATATCCGTAGAGGGTTTGAGTTACATGTTTACCCGACAATAGGGAAAGTGCCTATAAGCAAGCTATCCGCACAGCTAACCATTGAAACGCTGCGCCCTTTAGAGGCAGCGAATAAGCTCGATATGTTAGGTCGCTTATGCCAGCGTATTAATGAGGTGATGGACTATGCGGTTAATACTGGGCGTATGCCAGCTAACCACCTTCATAGTATCGGCAAAGCGTTTGGTACTGTTAAACATACCAATATGCCTACCGTAGCCCCTGAGCAATTACCTATGCTATTAGCAACCGTTAACAGTGCGCGTTTAAAGCTGATCACTAAATGCTTGTTTGAATGGCAACTTCATACAATGGCTAGGCCAGCAGAGGCAGCAGGGGCGGCATGGAGTGAAATTGATTTTGATAATCGGGTGTGGAATATACCCGCTGAACGCATGAAAAAACGCAAGCCGCAAGCAATACCACTAACGCCACAAGTATTGTCGCTATTGGAATATTTGAAACCTATTAGCGGACACCGTGATTTTATATTCCCTTCTGATAACAACCCACGTGCCCACCTAAGCCGAGAAACGTTAGGCGCAGCGTTAAGGCGTATGGGCTTACAAGGCAAGCAAACAGCCCATGGCTTACGCGCGCTCGCTAGTACCACGTTAAACGCGCAAGGTTTTGACTCAGACTTAATTGAGGCAGCACTAGCTCACGTAGATAAAAACCAAGTACGCGCAGCCTACAACCGAACCGACTACTTAGAGCGCAGACGTAAAATGATGTGCTGGTGGTCTGATCATATTGAAGCGGCTAGCAAGGGTGATTACTCGGTCACTGGCAGCCAGCATTTGAAAGTGGTTTAAGGATTAGTTAATGGATGAATTTATTAGTGTAGATGAAGCGTTAGAGATGCTTTTTGATAAAACAGATATTAATGACAGCAGTAAAATAAAACGCTTATTCCAATATTACAGCCGAGGAAAAATTGACTTTCACATAGAGCTGTTTGGTAGGAGTGCCCCTCATGGTTTGAGGTTTTATAATAAACCCAAAGGAGAATTAATACTGGCTGATGAAAAATTGCCATGTATGCCTCAAATCTTGAGTGGTGTTTTCATGTTGCCAAGAGAGTATTCAGGTGAATATATGAAGCGTTTATTATCAATTTATTTATATGATTGTGAATATACTTTAGATGAAAGCGTTTTTATGCTTCGGGATCAAGGCGTTCAAATTGATGTGGTCGAAGATATTACGGGTATGGATTGGTGGTTAAAAGAAGAGGAGCCAAGAGAAACACTTAACGGGGTCATATTTAACGATAGTGGTATCTACCCACAGGTCGATGATTTATTAATTAAGGCTGAGCAAATAACAGAGTTAAAACGGTCAATTACCCCTCAAAAAAAGCCTCATAAACGAACTGACATTACAGAGAAAAGCAACAAAACTAAAATGGAAGTGTTGGGCGCAGCGTTATCTGTTTTAGCGCAGTTTCGACCTCAATGTGTATCGGGTGAGGGGGTTGTGCAAGGGGCTAAAGTAGCAAAGGTAATTGAAGATAAAGCTGGCTTGTTTTGGCCTGAAACAAATCAAGCACCACAAGAGCCTGAGGTACTTAGAAAAACAATAAATAAGTGGCTGAATAAAAGTAGGTAAAACTTTATTAAAAGCAATTGGTTATATTTAATTTAAGAAAGCTTAGTTTTGAAATCAGAAACTAAGACTTAGCTAGCGGGTTTTAATTATTTTCAGATTTAGTATTCGCCTTGAACTGTTTGTTTATTCCAAATTATCTCAAGGTGAAACGTTATGATTGATAGAATTTTAAAGCAACGCGAAGTAGTAAAGATTACTGGTATGAGCCGCCCTACAATTTGGCGTAAAGAAAAGTTGGGGCTATTTCCTGCTAGACGTGACTTAGGCGCTCGCTCAGTGGGCTGGCTTGAAAGCGAGATTAAGGCTTGGATGGAAAGTCTGCCTTGTGTGGAGCATGACGAGGAGGCGGCCTAATGAAAGGGAGCAGCGGCAAAAAAGCCGCCACCCAAACCAATTTAGCAGCTAATGATAATAGCCCAAAAAAGCCGAAGGCGCAGTCAAAGAAAGAGCGAGCATTTATTTATATTTTACAGCACCCTGCAGGTGCTACAGAAAACGATATTTTGCGTAACGTTAGACTATCCAGTGGCAGGAACTACTTTACGCAGTTAGAGCGCTTGCACGGTTTTGAGTTAACGCGAGTGAATGATGAGAACCCGGACGGTATAGGTACTCATCTTAGATATAGCTTTTCATCACCAGAAATAGCAGCGGCAATTTTGAAAGAGATTAACGCGAGCCGAATAAGGCGAAAAGCAGGAGTATTAAGCAAGGAGCAAGAGGCGGAGTTGTTGGTGCCTTTTAATCGCTCGCAATAAGTAATTACTCAAGTATTGCCATTACTGGCACTTAATAAAATTTAATTAAAAGGAACAGGACGATGACAACAAACAATATGAAATATGACGCTAGCATTTCGGCAGACAATTTTGACTATCTTGATGGGGCGGTAAGTCAGGTACATAGCTTAACTGTGTTTATTACTGCTAATGATAACTACAAGTCTATGACAGAGACCACATTAGCAAACTTACTTTGGACGGTTAGTGAGCGCATAGGGGGAGTATTGACGGATAGCGTTGATATGTATTTTGGTGAAATCCCTAGAGAACAATTAAAATTTGAGCAGCTTTTAATTCAGGCTAAAACGGTGCTGGACGCTTTGCGTAATAGTGAAGGGTTTGGCGGATTGCTTAGAGATCATCTGAGTAATGTAATTTGGCTGGTGGATGGTCTGCTTGAGGATGCTATAAAAGAATTAGGCAAAATGTCTACTCTTTCTGATGAACAGGCCGCTTAATAAAAATATGCGCCACCAGCACATTAAATCAACTTTGAATTATCCCTTGGTAGTGATCATGACCAAGGGAAACCCACCTAATAAAACAGCCTAAAAACCTATGTTCCAGTATTTTTATGTAAGCGGACACTATCACTACATGCTTTGTTATATAGGGCTTTTTGTTGGTGAAGCAATATGAACACTTAAGGTCGGTTTTTTACCCTCGAAAAAAGGCTATTTTTGAAGATGCGCCCCAGTAGAGGCCTTATAGCTATGGATAGTAGCTACTAACAATTAACTGGGTATTTAATAATATCTACGGCTCATGAATGACTAACCAACTAACCATAAATAACAATGATAAAGGGTATGAACACATTTTTGTCCACGGTGAAAAGGGATGGTGGGTAAACGCTGGAAAAAGTGGATTAATGGTTAAGCCTATGCGAGCTATGCTAGATCAAATTGAGGCTATGTTGAGCAACCATAGTCGTGTGATGTTAATTCGTTTTGATTTACGTATGGAGTCGTACACGCCAGATAACAAAATCATCACTGTATTTAACCGTAGGCTGTTTAAATGGGTTAAGGCTCAGTATGGGGTTAGTCGTATTGGTTTTGTATGGTGTAGAGAGCTTGAGAGGGCAAAGCGTCAACATTACCACTATGCGCTTATGCTTGATGCGTCAAAAGTTAACTACCCAAACAGCATAACCAAGAAGGTTTTACAGATATGGGGCGAGCTTAGCGGTTCGGCTTATGTGCCAAAAAATTGTTATTACATCATGAAGCGCGATTGCTTGGAGTCACAGCAAGAGGCTATTTACCGTATATCTTATTTAGCTAAAGCGCGTGGGAAGGGCTACAAAGCTACTCAGGCTAAAAATTACGGTGCTAGTAGGATAAAACTAAGGGCTAATGAGTTTTGAAATGTTTTGGTTTGAATGGTTTTTATCGCTCGTTCAAAGCGTGTGGCAGGGTGAACAGTGCGGAACAAATGGCGGAACAATTAAAATTTTAAGTGGTTGTTTTTTATTTGGTAGTTATTTAATTCGGAACAAATGAGGGTGTAAATAAACGATTTGCTCTTTTGGTAATGGAAGGCGAGAGGTTACGCAGACCGCAACCCCTCACAAACCTGTTTTGGTACGACTTGTAAGGCTCTAATTGCCAAAAAATGGTTCACCATCACAGGGGATTATTATCGGCATAGATGCTTTAACCAGTCAATACTGGCTATTTCTACAGGCTATTGTATTGGTCACATTAAACGGATGAGCACGTTATAAATTTGTTATGCTCCCAACGTTAAATAATGTTTACTTTTTAGTGTTGCTACTTAGCTTCAATATACTTAGTTGTGTTTAAAAAAATTAATAATGCGTTGACTATTTCACCTCTACTTTTACAGACTCTATGTACCATGAATCATAGTTTTTCGAGGTTGTATCAAAGGTTGTTATTGAAAAAGAGCCGGAGTCTAAAGGTGGAATACTATATTTTATACCACTTAATGTAGGTAAGGGCTCATCTGCGAAATAGTTCTTAGATGATGCTAGCTTTTGTGCTATTGGTGGGAAGTGATTGATTTTATAGTCTCGGCTGGTTCCATTTTTATGGTTGATAGTAATTATAATTTCTTTTATCAGGTACTTATCTGAGCCATTGTAGATCGAGCCTTTAAATGTATTTCCGTCTATTTTAGCTTTCCCTTCCACTTTAGCCATTAAAGGGCTAATGATTTCAGCATCTGGAGTCTTTAGTGTAATACTACTTCTATCGTCATAGTGATTTGAGTATATCTGACCTAATGCGGACATAAATGAAATTATTATACACGTTACCGAGAACACTCCAGCCTTACAGTCTTTTTTTAAAATTAATGGAACCAGAGTTACAAGCGCTGAGACAAATACCACTGAGATCATTTGGCCTAAAATAAATCCAAGTATAAGTACAAAATCATTTGAGCTGGTATGAGTCATTGAATAAGCAGTAAAAATAATTATGTTAGATATAATTAGGCTTCCAGTTATTTTTATGAAATCTTCTGACATTTAAACTTCCTTTTTAAATACTTCCAAATTTTCTATTCGATAATAAAACTAAAATATTATTAATCCCAACGATAGCTTTATTTATATCTATATTCAACTCAACTTGTTTAGGGCTAATTTTATTTTAGATGTGCTGTTCCTGTTAGAGAAAAAGGTTTAGTTACACTGGTAGTTACACTTTGCTCATTCCATATTTTTAAAGTTATTTAAAATCAATATCTTACCCTTGTAATTCGACATTTGCAGGGGCTACCAATAAAATCAATGAGTTATGTTCTTTCTTTGTTTCTATATCAACTATATGTAGTATATTTGTAGCAATGTCAGCTTTGTGCCGTTCGGATAAAAAGTGAATTTGAAAGCTTGTTGGGTGGCGCCTTCGGCTTAACCAACCTACATTTTGGCGTAGGTCGGATAAGTGGCGGAGCCACGCCATCCGACAAAAATGATAAATTTACCAGAGACAACTGCCTTACACTGTAAGTTAAACCACTCTATACCGACTATCGGCTGAGTGCTATGAGCGGACATTAGTAATACCCAAATCGTGCGCCGCCGAAGGTGGTCGCATGGATTTTTTTGAGTACGCCCGACATGGGCATTG
>NZ_PNCV01000065.1:0-5687 GCF_005886925.1 Pseudoalteromonas sp. S3260 | reverse complement strand
AGATCAACACGCCCTAGTATTTTATAAATTTAAATTAGATTTGCAGTGGATACTTTGTTAAGGCATTAATTATCACTTTAAGTTCTAGCTTTAGCGATTAACATAGCCGGAGTTTTATTATATAGTGGGGCTAAGAATTCATTGCATAGTAATGCTTTAAGATTCATTCATTAAATTAACTATTCAAATTTATCAAATAAATAACATATCAAGTGCAGTCTATGTGTCTTCTATTTAGTCATACAAATAATAAATGTAAAAACAGCTTTTTTTCAAATCAGAATTTTAAAAACGAGGCATTCTCATGTTATCAAAACGTATAATTCCTTGTTTAGACGTAAAAGACGGCCAAGTCGTTAAAGGCGTTAAATTTAAGGGCCACGAAGTGGTTGGCGATGTACTTACCCTTGCAAAAGCTTACAGTGAAGCGGGCGCCGATGAGCTGGTATTTTACGAGATCAGTGCAAGTGTTGAAAAACGCTTACTCGATGTAAATTGGGTTGAGAACATTGCCCGCCATATCGATATTCCATTTTGTGTAGCTGGTGGTATTAAGTCGGTAGCTGATGCAGCCCGCGTACTTGAACGTGGCGCAGATAAAATCAGTATTAATAGTCCAGCAATTGCGCGTCCAGAGCTAATTAAAGAGCTACATGATGAGTTTGGCAAGCAGTGTGTGGTTGTTGGCATTGACAGCTTTTTTGATGAAACAACCGGTGAATATCTAGTTTATCAGCTTACTGGCGATCCTAATGCGTCAAGCCGCACCCGTTATAAAACCGAAGAATGGGTTAAACGCGTACAAGACTTAGGTGCGGGCGAAATCGTTTTAAATTGTATGAACCAAGATGGTGTTCGCAACGGTTACGACAACGAGCAACTAAGCAAAATACGCCAGCTGTGTGATATTCCTTTAATCGCCTCTGGTGGTGCAGGCAGCATGCAAGATTTTGTTGATGTATTTCAACAAAGCCAAGTAGATGGTGCACTCGCAGCCAGTGTTTTTCACAAAAACGTGATCAACATCGGCGAACTAAAACAATTTTTAATCGATAACCAAGTGACAGCAAGACTATGCAAGTAACCTTAGAAAACCAAACTCAAGTTGATTTCGCTAAAAGCGAGATGATCCCTGCCATTGTTCAAGATGCCCGCTCTGGCGTAATTTTAATGCAAGGCTTTATGAACAGCGAAGCGCTTAAAGTAACACTTGAAAGTAATAAAGTGACTTTTTATTCGCGCTCTAAATCGCGTTTATGGACCAAAGGCGAGTCATCAGAAAACTTTTTAAACGTGGTATCGGTGCATACCGATTGCGATTACGACTCTATACTTGTACTTGCAAACCCAGAAGGCCCAACCTGTCATTTAGGCACACAAAGCTGTTTTGGTGATGCTGCAAAACCAAGCTTAAGCTTTTTAGCGCAACTTGAAGATGTCATTGTTGCTCGTAAAAATGATGATCCAGCTAAAAGCTACACCGCGTCACTGTTTGCAGAAGACTTAAGCCGTAGCTGTCAAAAAGTAGGTGAAGAAGGTGTGGAAGTGGCGCTTGCGGCAATGAAACACGACAACAATGAGCTTACTAACGAGTCAGCTGATTTGTTATATCACCTTGTTGTACTATTACAGCGCCAAGGGTTAGAACTGACTGATGTTGTTGCTTGCCTTCAAGGTCGTCATAAGTAAACACAACGATTACTGTGTGCGCCATTATTTGGCGCACATCGTTATAAAAAGCCATAATTTTTCTTTTTAATTCAGCCTCTCAATAGCATTTATTCTCTCCCTTAGGTATCCTTGATAGCAATTACAAAAGGATAGCGCACTATGAAAACTTATCTAACGCTTATACTCACGGGTCTTGTTTTATCTGGCTGTAGCAGTTTAACCAGCGAACAAAAAGCCAAATTAGACAGCTTAACGCCCTGTGAAAAAATGGATGGCTTAATAACCGAATTCGATAATCGCTTTGAAGCGTTAAAAGATACTAAAGTAAAAACACCTTATTTAGATGTGTGGAGTGCAAAGTACAACGTGTTTGGCGATAACTGCCAAGTGACTAGCTTTAACAAGCAAACTGTGACCTACCGTTGCCAAGAAAGCTACACAGATCAGCAGCAGGCGGTAGCTATGCATCAACAAGCGGTTGAACTCACTCGCCAGTGTTTAACTAAAACAAATAACTGGTTAGAAACGCAAAAGGAGTCAGAAACGTCGCTGCGAACTACCTTTGTACTTGATGACAAGTCACCGGTTATTTCTGTTTATACCAGCAAAACGTTATCAAAAATTAAAACTTGGTCGACCTCTTTAGAAGTAGGAAAGCCCGTCGCCACTAAATAATTACGAGAGAATTTATGCGCCAAACACCCAGTAAACAATCCACTCATTTAAAAACAGACTGTATTGGTGAATGTTATAGAATGAATGGCTACTGCACCGGGTGCGGGCGCACTAGCGACGAAATATTCGACTGGATTATTTTAACCGACGAACAAAAGCAAGCAATATTGGCCTCCCCTCGCGAAGACACCAAAAAAGACTAGCTTAAATTTATCAACCGTTAAGGCGCATTACGTTGTGATGGGTCACGCTTAAAATCTTTGCTTAATTGCTTAGGATCTAACGCTTCACGTTGTTTGCTTGCGCCTTCTGCCCACCACATTAATTGATTAAAGCTGCGCGAAAAATAGCTATCCCACGCTGTTTGCTCTGCACTATTGTTTACTTCACCACTTTCAATAAATACGTCTTGCGCTTTTGGTACATGGATCATTGCTGATACGGGTAAACAACCTAGTTCGCTTAAAAAGCTGCGCATGCCAACAGCAGCACGTACGCCGCCCCACTGCCCTGCAGAATAGGTAACAATCGCGCTGGGTTTATAGCCAAATAGAGAACTTCCAAAATGGTTTAGCAAATTAGCGAGTGCTGGACTCATAGAATGATTATATTCAGGGCTCACCATAACAAAGCCATCGCTGGCTTTAATTTTTGCCGCTAAATCATCAAGCTGTTTAGGTACCTCAGCCTGCGAATAGGCAAAGTGCGGTTTAAACACTGAGTCTAAATCGTAATCGAGCGGATCAATAAGCTCTATTTCATGCTCAGAATAGTGCTCAAGCAAACAACGCTCACATGCTTTTGCTACCCTTTCCCCTAAACGCGCAGGCTTAGGTGGGGTACTTTTTCTAACCGAACCGAGAAAAATTAATAACTTCATATAACGGCACTCCTTTTTGATTACAAAAATAAATACCTCAAATAGTTTGAGGTATTTACCGTACGGTTTAAGCTTTATCGAGTGCTTGGCTTACATCGGCAATAATATCGTCAATGTTTTCAATACCCACCGATAAACGAATTAAATCGCGGCTAACACCAGCATTAGCCAGTTCTTCATCATTTAGTTGGCGGTGCGTAGTAGATGCTGGATGACACGCCAGCGATTTAGCATCACCAATATTAACCAAACGTAAAATCATGTTCAGGGCATCAATAAAGCGCGTACCAGCTTCTAGGCCACCGGCAATACCAAAACTTAAAATACCTGACGCCTTACCATTGGTAATTTTTTGGCTCATTTCGTTATACGGGCTTGATTTTAATCCCGCGTAATTAACCCAAAGCACCTTAGGGTGGCTCTCTAAATATTCAGCAATTTTTTGCGCGTTTTCGCAGTGACGATCCATTCTTAGCCCTAACGTTTCAAGGCCAATTAAAATATCTGATGCGTTTTTAGGCGCAAGCGCCGCACCGGTATTTCTAAGAGGGACAACGCGGCAACGCCCAATAAATGCCGCCTCAGCAAACGCATCGGTATACACTACATTATGGTACGACGGATCAGGCTCATTCATCATCGCAAAACGAGTCGCATTGGCTTTCCAATCAAACTTGCCCGAATCAACAATCATACCGCCAATCGCGGTTCCATGGCCGTTAATGTATTTAGTGAGCGAGTGCACCACAATATCGGCACCTAACTCAAATGGACGACACAGATACGGCGTAGCCACGGTGTTATCTACAATTAAAGGCACCCCTTTGCTGTGGGCAATTTTCGCAAGGCGAGCAATATCAACTATATTTCCTGCAGGGTTACCAATTGACTCACAAAATACCGCACGGGTGTTTTCATCAATGGCGTTTTCAAAACCATCAAAATCATCGGCTTTAATCATTCGCGCTTCTATACCTTGGCGCGGCAAGCTGTGGGCAAATAAGTTATAAGTACCACCATACACTTGACTGGTGCTTACAATATTAGTGCCCACCTCACATAAACATTGAATCGCATAGGTAATGGCCGCCATACCCGAGGCCACCGCCAGTGCACCAATGCCGCCTTCCATCGCGGCAATACGCTGCTCAAGCACCGCATTGGTCGGGTTCATAATGCGGGTATAAATATTACCCGGGACTTTTAAATCAAATAAATCAGCACCGTGCTGGGTATTATCAAAGGTGTACGAAGAAGTGTTATAAATCGGCACCGCCGCCGACTTAGTGGTGGCTTCAGATTCATAACCATGGTGCAACGCTAAAGACTCAAGTTTCATAATTTATTCCTTCAATATAGTTACATCTAACGTAGCATTTAATGGTTACAAAATGCACATGAAATATACTAAAGAATGTTGAAGTAATTTGATTGGATGCTGTATCTAATTCTACCGTTCGCTCATATATTCAAGAAAATGAGCCAAGCGCGCATATTACTCCTCTAAGTATTTATTAAACACAATAAAAACTTAGTGATAGTAATATGTTAGGTAATTTGTTAAAAATATGTATAAAAGAAAAATGAGCGCAGCGCTGGTATAAATATGCGTGTCGCATAAATACTAAAATGTTATGAATCAAGAGCGATACATGTACATCTTTGAAATAATTAAACCCGGTACTTGGTTAGACTATGATGATCGTGATTGGTCGTGGGAAGTTGAAGGTATTTTACGCAGTTTGGAAGGTCAATTTTATGAGGCTAATCTTGCATTAAACATGTTTCTACACTCTATACAAAGAGATCGCGATTCGAATTCGCAAGAAAAGTGGGAAGCGGAATCGAACCGACGCTCAGCGATTAGACGTGAAGTTGAGGAAAAGTATGACAACCCTCACGATCGCGAGGTGTGGGATGAAATCCAGCTCGAAACTGAAATAATATTTAAAAGAGAGCAGTGGCAGTCGGGGAAACTTCCTAGGGAATTTGTGCATAACCAATCATTTATGCATGCTCGCGCGTTTCTGTATGCGCTCGATTCGTTTGATAAATTTCTCAATGTTTTAAAAAAACAACCAAATGTTCCTCCTGTGCTAGAAGAATTCTACACGAGGTTCGGAGAAGCGTTTCCTCATTTACGTGGAGTTAGAAATAGCTCTCAGCATATGGAGGACCGTTCGAGAGGTCTTGGGGCAGGAAGAAACCCGCAGCCGCTTGAGCTGAAACCTATAGATAATGGGTTTATAAAAGCTGAGGGCGGAGCGCTTGTCCTCAATAGTCTGAATGGCACTAAATATGGTAATACGATGGCAGACGGGCACTATGGTGAAGTTGATGTATCCCCACCATCAATGGAAGCGTTACATTCCATATTTCAAGACATCTTAAATTCGTTTAAATGGAAGGGTTCAAAATGTCACCTTCCGAGCAGTTAATTCATAATCGGGTAGCCGGAGGT
>NZ_PNCV01000064.1:0-306 GCF_005886925.1 Pseudoalteromonas sp. S3260 | reverse complement strand
AATCGGGTAGCCGGAGGTCTCTAACCTCCAGCCCCCACACCACCCATCATGCGGGTCCGCAATGGGCGGTTCATCTCCCGTAATGAATATTGATCCAAATATCTTTCAATGACACTAAACCTTGTGATGCTAAATAGTCATTACCTAGCGCAATGTTAATTCCTTTTGTTTTTGAGCTTCTACAAGGGCCTTTACTGGTGATACCACAGGCTATGGCGAGTCGCTCGCTAACACCCAATTTCATTAAACTGCGTACTTTGGTGCGAGGTTTACGCCATTGCCGCCAGTAGCACATTCTTATCCTAC